>DASTLD010000166.1:0-3516 GCA_035715345.1 Longimicrobium sp. | reverse complement strand
CTGAACGGGCGCCGCCGGTGCGGGTGGCGGATCCCGACGCATTCCCATGGTAGAGACGCCCCGCCGGGGCGTCTCTACGGGGGTAGCCCTGCCGCGGCAGGGGGCCTCACGGGTCGCCCTACGCCCTCTCCCACGCAGTTTGTGGGAGAGGGACAGCGTGCCCCCGCGGACGCGACGACAGTCGCGCGCCGCGGGGGCACGCAGGGTGAGGGCCCGCGGCGCCGCGGCTACTCCTCCGGCGGCCCCTCCTGCGCCCTGCGCTCCTCGATCCGCCGCGCGATCTTCGCCTCGTAGCCGCGGTCGGTGGGCTCGTACCAGCGCTGGTCCTTGAGGTCGTCGGGAAGGGTCTGCAGACCGGGGGCGTAGCCGCCCTCGTAGTTGTGCGCGTACATGTAGCCCTCGCCGAAGCCCCACTCCTTCATCAGCGACGTCGTGGGGTTGCGCAGGTGCAGCGGCACCGGCGCGTCCGGGTGCCTCTCGGCCGCCTCCGACGCGGCGCCGCCGGCCAGGTACGCGCGGTTGCTCTTGGGCGCGCTGGCCACGTAGAGGATGGCGTTGTACAGCGGCAGCAGCCCCTCCGGCAGCCCCAGCCGCTCGAACGCCAGCATGGCCTGCACGGCCACGATCCCCGCCTGCGGGTCCGCCAGGCCCACGTCCTCGTAGGCGGCGGCCACCAGGCGGCGGAAGACCGTCTTGGGGTCCTCGCCGCCGTTGATAATCCGCATGGCCCAGTACAGCGCGCCGTCGCCGGAGCTGGCCCGCAGCGACTTGTGGAACGCGGACAGCAGCTCGTACATCAGCGAGGTGTCGTAGCGCGCCGTCCGCTGCTGCAGCGCCTCGCGCACGTCCTCCGCGGTGATCCGCCCGGAGCCGCCCACCAGCCGCGCCGCGATCTCCAGCCCCGTCAGCGCCTGGCGCGCATCGCCCCCGGTGTGGCGGACCAGCGCGTCCTCCGCCTCCTCCTCGACCTCGATGGCCCCGCCGAAGCCGCGCTCCGCGTCCTCCACCGCGCGGCGCACCACGCGGCGCACGTCGTCCTCGGCCAGGGGCTCCAGCACCAGCACGCGGCTGCGCGAGAGCACCGCCGGGTTGATCTCGAAGCCCGGGTGCTCCGTCGTCGCCCCGACCAGCGTCAGCAGGCCGGACTCGATCCAGGGGAGGAGGAAATCCTGCTGGCCCTTGTTGAGGCGATGGATCTCGTCGATGAACAGCAGCGTGCCGCGCCCGCCCTTGCGGCGCAGCTCCGCCTCCTTGACCACCTCGCGCAGCCGCGGCACGCCCTCGCTGACGGCGTTGAACGGCACGAACGCCAGCCCGCTCTGCGCCGCGATCACCCGGCCCAGCGTCGTCTTGCCGGTCCCGGGCGGGCCGTGGAGGATGAGGTTGGGAAGGTGGCCGACGCCGAGCAGCTTGCGCAGCGTGCCTTCCGGCCCCGCCAGGTGCTGCTGGCCGATGATCTCGTCCAGCGTCCGCGGGCGCATGCGGTCCGCCAGCGGCGCGGAGGGCGGCGCCTCCGCGGGGGCGGCATCCTCGCGCTTCGGCGGCGGGGCGGACTCGCCGAACAGGGACAGGTCGGTCACGGCTGCAGCGGCGGCTCGAGGTGTCCGCGCACCATCAGGTACGTCACGTAGAACAGGCCAGCGCCCGCGAACACGGCGACGGCCGTCGCGGTGCTGCGCCGCTTCTGCACCTCGGGGACCAGGTTGGACGCGCCCACGTACAGCGTGACGCCCGCGCTCAGCGCCAGCCCGGTGTCCGCGAGGAACTGGAGGCGCGAGGTCAGCAGCACGCCCAGCACGGTGGACGCGCCCAGCGCAAGCACGGCCCCGATGGCGCGCTTCCGCGAGTTGCCGCTGGCGAGCATGATCGACGCCACCGTCACGCCCTCGGGGATCTTGTGCAGCAGGATGGCGATGAACACCAGCATCCCCAGCCACTCGCCCACCCCGAAGCCGCTGGCGATGGCCACGCCGTCGAAGAAGGTGTGCAGCAGCAGCCCCAGCAGCGCCGTGATGCCCACCCAGCGGCTGACCATCTCGTGGTGGTGCGTCTCCTCGCCGAAGTGGAAGTGGGGGGTGATGACGTGCTGCGTCAGGTGGACCAGGAGGTAGCCGACCAGCACCGCCGCCGCCGCGGGCATGCCGCCCTCCAGCGCGTGCGGCAGCATGCCCACCATCGCCGTGGCGATCATGAACCCCGCGCCGAACGCGATCAGCAGGCGCTGCGTGGCCCGCCCGGTCTTCGACGAGGCGGTGATGACCAGGCCGCCCAGCAGGTTTCCCCCGGCGGCGAGCAGGGCGTACAGCAGCGCGACGTTCACCCGTGGACCGGCTGGCAGCGGGAGCGGACGATGGTTCCGGACGCGCGAAGGTGCGCCGCCGGGGCGGGAGATGTCAACCGCTGGCGGGAATCACGCCTCCAGCACCACCACGGCCGCCGCGGTGTCGTCGCTGTGGGTGAGCGACAGGTGGATGCGCGCCACGCCGCGCGCGGCCGCGGTCTCCGCGGCGCGGCCGGACAGGCGCAGCGACGGCGCGCCGCTGGGGGCGGAGACCACCTCCACCTCCGTCCAGCGCCCGCCCGTGCCCCAGCCGGTGCCGAGCGCCTTGAAGAACGCCTCCTTGGCCGCGAAGCGCGCCGCCAGCGACTCCGCCGGCGCCCGCGACGACGCGCAGCGCGCCTGCTCCGCGGCGGTGAACACGCGCCGCAGCGCCCGCTCGCCGCGGCGGCGGACGAAGTCTTCCACGCGCGCGATGCGCACCAGGTCCAGCCCCACGCCCACGATCACGCGCGGCCCCTGGCGCGGGGGCGCGGGGCGCGCGCATGTTGCGGCGCCGCGCGGGGGGCGGCACGCCATTCGCAAACGCGGGCGGCGGCCGCGGGGGCGGCGGCGCGACCATTCGGAACTGGAGGCGGGGGAGACGTGGCTCGGGTCCGCTGGAGGTTAAGGATGCGCACGGCCGGCGTGGTGGCTGCGGCCATTCTCGCCGGCATCCTGGTGGGGATGCTCCTGGTGCAGCTTCTCATCCTGAACTGACGCGGGAACTGCAGGTTACAGGGGACAGGGTACAGGTTACAGCCTGCGCTCGCCTGGCTTCGCGCTCGAGCCCAACATCATCGCATCGCCGGCGCAACAATCAACCAAGCACGCAGGACCCACCAACCCTCCCCCGAAGTTGGGGGAGGGTGGACGAGTAATGCGAGTCCGGGTGGGGGCCTCCGCCCCCGCGCCGACCGCTGAACGTGGCAGAAGGGTCTGCGCACGCGCCCCGGCGAATGAATTCGCGGCTGAGACAACACGAAGTCCGCCTGCGCGGACTGCATTTCCGGTCTCCGGCGCGAGCGGCGCTGTTCCCCCCCGATACAGGCAAGATCCTTCGGTCGCCGGCAGGGGACGGTGTGGTGGATAGCTCTGCGCGCGGCTTCCTCAGGATGACAATCGGTGCGATACGCGAAGGGCCCACAACCCTCCCCCGAAGTTGGGGGAGGGTGGACGAGTAATGCGAGTCCGGGTGG
>DASTLD010000165.1:0-17040 GCA_035715345.1 Longimicrobium sp. | reverse complement strand
TGGCGGCCACCTGCGCGCGGATCTCGTCCTGCGTCACGTGGACGGTGGGCCGGGTGGTCGCGGTGGCGGCCTGCTGCTCCACCCGCGCCGTGGGCGCCTGGGGCAGCGCCTGCGCGCGCTGCTGCGCGGCGGCGGGGGTTGCGGCCAGCACGAGCGCGGCCGCGAGCACGAGCGGCTTCTTCATGGAGCTCCTCCGAACCGGATGTTGGGGGCCGCCCGCCGCACCGGTGGGCGGGCTCCGCCGCGCCCCTTCGCAATCTTTGTGCAGCAAGGCTACGGCGGCCCCGGCACGCCCTCCGCCTCCGCGCGCGCCGCCACGGCGCGCACCTCCGCCGCCAGCCGCCCGAAGTCGCCCTTGAAGTGATGCCCGCCGCGCAGCTCCACCACCCGTACCGGCGTGCCCTCCAGCCGCGTACACGCCGCCAGCCGGTCGCCCGCGCCCCACAGGCAGGTGACGGGGACGCCGCCCATCAGCCGCCGCAGCTCCGGCAGCACGGGGTGGCGCGGCGCGGTGGAGGGGCCCCACCACTGCTCCAGCCGGAACTCGAACACCGCGTCCGCCGCCATCCCCGCCAGCGCCAGCCCCGCCACGCGCGCGCGGGTGTCCGCCGGCAGGCGGTTGACCAGGAAGGGCAGCACGTCCGCGCCCATCGAGTATCCCACCAGCACCACCCGGTCGCGGCCCCACTCCCGCGCGTAGTGGCGGATGACGCCGTCCAGGTCGCGCGCGGCCTCGTCCGGCGTGCGCGGGCGCCAGTAGTACCGCAGGCTGTGCCACACCACCGCCGGCGTGCCGCCGCGCCGCAGCTCCTGCGCAAGGCGCCGCGCCCGCCCGCCCGTGGGCCCGTCGCCGGTGAGCACGACGGCGAAGGCGCGCCCCGGCCGGTCCGCGGGCACGCGCAGCTCCGCCAGCGGCAGGCTGCGCGGGCGCCGGCCGGTCTCGCCCGGCGCGGCGGCGATGGGCACGCGGCTGCACGCCATGCACGACCCCGTCACCACCAGCATCCCCAGCGTCAGCGCCACGGGGCGGATCATCGCCCGCCGCGGCGGAAGATGCGCCGGTAGCCGCGGGCGATGAGGGCGGAGACGTCCGCCGTGATGCGCGGCAGCGCCAGCCCGCCGGGATAGGCCAGGTAGCGCGGCTCCCACACGGGGTGGAACTTCTCCTTGTAGAGGCGCAGGCCCTGGAAGTTGTACAGCCCCTCGCCGCGGTGGAACAGGAAGTGGCCCACGCGCGTCCACAGCGGCGCGATGGCGCTCATCTCCAGCCCCGACAGCGGCGCCATCCCCAGGTTGAAGCGGCGGTAGCCCTGCTCCCTGCCCCACAGCATGAGCTGCAGCAGCAGCGCCTCCATCACGCTCCTGGGCGCGTCCGGCCGGTAGCGCATCAAATCCACCGACAGCTCCACGCCGTCCGGCCCCGGCCACACCGTAGCGAACGCGACGACCCGGTCGCCCTCCTCCACCAGCGCCACGGGAAAGCGCGCCACGTAGTCCGGCGAGAAGAAGCCGAGCGAGAAGCCCTTCTCCGACGCGCGCTTGCCCTTGAGCCACGCGTCGGACGCCTCCGTGAGCTTCGGCAGCAGCGCGGGCACCTCGTCCACGGGCGCCACGCGGAAGGTCATGCCGCTGCGGGCAAACCGGTTCAGCACCAGACGGAACGGCTTGCGGTCCGCGCCGTCCAGGTGGAACGACTGCAGCGGCACGAAGGCCTCCTCGCCCAGCTTGGCGAAGGTCAGCCCGAAGTCCGCGTACTGGTGCAGCCGGTCCTTGCCCACCTGGTAGAACACGGGCACGGCGCCGTAGTCGTCGCAGCGCTCGAAGTACTGGCGGATGAGCGCGGGCCCGGCCCGGGGATCGCCCACCGGGTCTCCCATGGCCACCCAGGTGCGCCCCTGCACGGCGTACATCAGGAACGCGGTGCGCTGCTCGTTGAAGAGCAGCGTCTTGTCGCGCAGGTACACCAGGTAGGGGACGGTGGACGACTGGCAGCCGATGAGCGTGCGCGCCTCCGCCAGCTCCTCGTCCGTGGGCAGCACGATCTGCGGCGGCGCGGGGCGCAGCATGCGCAGCACCCCGAAGGCCAGCAGGGCCACCGTGGCCGCCATCGACGCGCGCAGGAAGCGCGGCGCGTCCTGCCGCAGCGCAAAGCGCCACCACAGGTCGCTGGAGTACTCCAGGTGCTCGAAGGCAAAGTGGCCGATCCAGATGGACGCGCCCACCACCGCCAGCACGGAGGCGATCCATCCCGGCGAGAAGCGCGCGGCCCAGAAGTCCGCCTTGCGGTCGAAGGCCGGGCGGCTGGCCACCAGCGCCGCCAGCAGCGCGCCCAGGAACACGGCCTCCTCGTAGTCCGCGCCCTTGAGCAGCGAGGCGCCGATGCCCACCACCAGCCCCACGCTGCCCACCCAGTAGGCCATGTCCAGCCGCCGCGCCACGCCGTGGCTCACGATCAGCAGCCCCACGCCGGCCACGCTGCCGATCAGGTAGCTGGCCTCGACGACGGGCAGCGGCACCCAGCGGTCGATCCAGGCCAGGCGGTGCGGCTCCGTGGGCGTGGCGCCGGACAGCAGCAGCACCGCGCCGGCCAGGAACAGGAAGACGGCCAGCAGCCGCGGGGCCAGCTGCAGCGACACGGTGCCGAACCAGCTTCCCCAGCGCGCAAAGTGGTGGCGCCGCAGCCGGATCTCGTCCGCCACCAGGACGACGAGGGCGACGGCCAGCGGCAGGACGTAGTAGACCAGGCGGTAGAGCACGAGCGACGAGACGAGCTGCCCGGGCGTCAGGTGGCCGCGCAGCAGCACCGCCATGGTGCCCTCGAACACGCCCACGCCGCCGGGCACGTGGCTGATGAGCCCCAGGATCTGCCCGGTCAGGAAGGCGCTCAGGAAGGCGGCAAAGCTGAGCCCGCTCTCCGGCAGCAGCACGTAGAACACGCCCGCCGCCAGCGCCCAGTCCACCGTGGAGAGCGCGAACTGGCCCAGCACCATGCGCAGCGGCGGCACCGGCAGCTCCCAGCGGCCCATGCGCAGCGGCGCGCGGCGAAAGGCAGCCAGGCCCAGGTACGCGGCGCAGGCGGCCAGCAGCGCCCACCCCACGCCCGCGGTGACCCACGGACCCGCCACCTCGCGCAGGCCGGGGTGGGGGTCCATGGCCAGGCTCCACCCGCCCAGCACCAGCAGCCCCAGCCAGAAGGTGCCGAAGTAGAAGACGACGATGCGGCTGATCTCGCCCGCGCCCAGCCCCCAGCGCGAGTAGAAGCGGTAGCGCACGGACACGCCGGACACCAGCGCGAAGCCCACGTTGTTGCTGACCGCGTAGCCGATGAACGACGCGGCGGCCACCTTCCACGACGCCAGCCGCCGCCCCACGTAGCGGAACGCCAGCAGGTCGAAGCCGGTCAGCACCGCGTAGTTGGCGGCGGTCAGCACGACGGCCCAGGCCAGGGCGGAGCGCGGCAGCCCCGCCAGCGTGGCGCGCACCTCCGCGTAGCTCACCCGGCGCAGCTCCGCGCTCAGCACGTACGCCGCGGCCGCGAACAGCACCAGGCCCACCGCCGGCGTGGCCCAGCGCCACGCGCGCGACCCGCCGCGCGCGGGAGGCGCGGCGGCAGGCTCTGGCGGGGCGGGCGGGGCGGTCAGGGCGGGCTGCGACAAGGGCTCCGGGCGGGGAAACAGTTGATGCGGCGAATGTACGCGGTCGTTCTCGGGCGCGGAAAGGCACGGGGCGCGCCACGGCGGCGGACTGCACAGGCAAGGTGCGCTCCATTTGCAGCGAATCGCACCATTCTGGTGCGCGCACCTTTCCCGGCGCCGTGTGCAAAAAAGCGGCTAAGTCACTGGACGTAAACGCGTTGGGAGATGGAATGGCGTGCGGCCCCGTGCTTGCTCCCCCGGCACCGCCCCCCCCGCGACAGGACGCACACCGGTCCCCCGGGCCCGCCCGTGCCTGCCGCAGCAACGCTCCACAGCAGAGGAGAATGCCCATGCGTCGCTCCACCCCGTTGGCCGCGCTCGTCGCCGTCCTCGCCCTCGGCGCCTGCGCCGACGCCCCCGGCACCGCCCCCGAGGGGGCTTCGTTCGCCGCGAACGAGAACGCGCCCATCTACCTGGTCACCTTCAAGCCCGGCGTGGACGTGGACGCCGCGACGGCGGACCTGGCCAGGAACCACGGCTTCGCGGTGCGCTTCACGCGCCACCACGCGGCGCCCGGCTTCTCCGCCGCCATCCCCGAGCACAAGGTGGGGCGCATCGCCGCCGACCCGCGCGTGGAGATCATGGAGAAGGACGGCATCATGACGCTGGACCTGCCGCGCGTGAGCGCCCGTCCGGGCGGCGGCGGTGGCGGCGGCCAGACCACGCCGTGGGGCATTACCCGCGTGGGCGGCGCCGGCGACGGCACCGGCAAGACCGCGTGGATCATCGACACCGGCATCGACATGGGCCACGCGGACCTGAACACGAGCAAGAACTGCCACTCCTTCTTCATCGGCACCAGCCCCGAGGACGGCAACGGGCACGGCACGCACGTGGCGGGCACGGTGGCGGCCAAGAACAACACCCAGGACGTGGTGGGCGTGGCGGCCAACGCCTACGTCTGCTCCGTGCGCGTGCTCGGCAACAGCGGCAGCGGCTCCTGGGAGGGCATCATCAACGGCGTCAACCACGTGGCCGCCTTCGGCAGCTCCGGCGACGTGGCCAACATGAGCCTGGGCGCCACGGGCACCCTGGCCACGCTCGAGAGCGCCGTGGCCTCCGCGGCCCAGAAGGGCATCCGGTTCGTGCTGGCGGCCGGCAACAGCAGCGCCCCCGCGAGCAACTTCACGCCGGCGCGCGTGAACGGCAGCAACATCTACACGATCTCGTCGATCAGCAGCAACGGCTGCCTGTCCTCGTTCTCCAACTACGGCAACCCGCCGGTGGACTACGCGGCGCCGGGCTCCAGCATCCTGTCCACCCGCAAGGGCGGCGGCACCACCACCATGAGCGGCACGTCGATGGCGGCGCCGCACGTGGCCGGCATCCTGCTCCTGGGCGCCGTGCGTGCCGACGGCACCATCTGCGGCGACCGGGACAGCAACCCGGACCCCATCGCGCACCGCTGAGCGTGATGGCCTGACGGCAGCGCCCCCGCTCCGTTGGACCGAGAGGCCGGCACCCCCCGCGGGTGCCGGCCTCTCGCGTTGAACGGCTATTCCACAGGGGGAATTCTGACGCTACAATTGGAGTTGCTGCCGGTACGATCACCGAACGCATCAAATCCGTGGAACCTATCCAAGCGCGCGTTGAACTTCTGGTGCTACCATACGCCTCAGCGAAGGGAACGAGCCTGCTGGATCGACTAAGGCAAGAACTCGAATCGGGTGAATGGACATCGTTCATGGCGGCAGTGGCCTTCGCCCGCGCATCGGGCAACGATCCCGCGCTGCTAGATTCACTTTTCCGCTTTGCCTCTACGCCGGGACACAGCGTAGCGCTTACTTTCGGTGCAGACCTGTTTGGTGGCACCGCACCCGCGTCGGACCTTAGTGCCCTAGAAGTGTTACTCGGTGGACTAGCTGGCCTCCCGAGATCACACGTCTACCTCTATCACGAGCCGAACCGGACCTTCCACCCGAAGGTCTACGTGTTTTCCAATGAAGCGGCCCGACGTGCACTCGTAATCATCGGGTCTAGTAATTGGAGCCGTGGCGGATTGGTAGACAACGTCGAGGCGAACGTCGCCCTGCACCTCGATTTAAGCGACGAGGACCACCGGGCACTCTTCGAGGAGATTCGGATGAACTTCGAGAAGTACTGGAGCGAGGAATGACCGAGAGAGGACAGGGCTTCGCCCGGCGGATTACTGCCGCGTCGCTAGGTGAGTTCGCGCCCCTTTTGCGCCCCAATGTGAGTAGGCCCCCAGCCACCAAAGGTGAAGACCGGGTGGGCGAGGCACACGAGCCGCCCATGCCCTCCCCGGAGTTGGCGGCGGCTCTGGCAAAGTTCCAGGGAAAACCTATACGAATCCCCTCAAAGAGACCTCGGCGTCGCTCATCGCGGGCAGCCGTGAAGCCACCGGTCATGGCGACACCTGCCGCCCCAGCTTCGCCCCGCCGGTTGGTGTGGTCTAAGCGCTTGGTGGCGTCCGACGTCCACGCTCAACGCGGCCACGCCACCGGTGGTGTACGCTTGACGCAGGCCGGCTTTCTCACTCAGCAAGGCCGCAGGATCAATCAGACGCGATATTTTCGTGAGGAGGTCTTCGGCAAGCTTGACTGGAACCCGGGAATGACGAGGGGCAAGCCGCGGGAAGATGCGTACGCGAGCATCCGCGTCATAATTCAAGGCAGGGATCTAGGAGTTCACCGGCTGCGAGTGGGCCACAAGCCCAGTGGCGAAGCCGGGCAACGCAATTACACGACGTTACTTCACTGGGGTCCTCTCGGCGTGGAGATCGCCTCGGCTCAACTCGTTGGTTCAACGCTGTCACTCTACGCGCCCACCGCAGACGGAGAGCCGTTCTTAATCGAGATCGTGTAAGGCCGCGTCGGGATCCGTCCGGTGCCTTCGCGACTTCAACCGGAGCCAAGCGCTCCGTAGCGCATCCGTGTCATCCTGACCGAAGCCGAGGGGCCGCAAAATGCGTGCGTCCTGCCGTTGGAGGATGTCAGCCGCCTCCACTCCTGCGCTCACCTCAGCGTGAAGCTGCCGGAGCTGGACGCGGTCCACGGGTGCCAGAGGAGTGAGCAGGCGCCCGATCTCGCTGGGCACCAGTTCCAATACGCCTCCTCCGTAGTGCCGTCCCTCAAGCTCAGCGCTAAGCGCCGTCAGGCTATTCACGAATCCAGTGACCAGGGCAGCCGGCTCAACGTGTGCAGCCGGTCGAACCCGGTATGCGGTATCCGTCGTGAATGCGCCCAGCTCGTTTAGAATCAAGCGTGGCCAGGAGTGGGAGCGCTTAAGCATCCCTACCGGGGCGACGTGCACAAACGGGACGCTGAACCACGGCTCTCGGATCCGGCACTTGTAACGCTCGTGAAGCTTCTGCTGCTCGCCCGACAGCAGGTACTCACGAACGGACGGCGGCAGGTCAGCGGCATCGTCCACCTTGAACCAGAGAAAGTTGGCGGGTAGCCCGGCGCGCTTGTTGGCTTCGTGCGTAGCCGCGTCGTACACGACTCCGGGTACGTGCTCGCTCCTTCCGAACATGGGATGGGCCCAGGGACCAAGTCCATGGCGCTCGACGAGCTCGTCTGGGACCAAGAAGAACTTGTTAGCCCCTGTCACAATCCCCACCTCGGCTGCCGCCAGCGAGGCGAACCGGTGAATCCGGGGCCGCTCTGCCGCCAGCGACAAAAGATCTCGCTCCTCTGGCGTAAGCAGCGCGGGCATCCATTTCCCGGTGAGCGTCTCCCCGTTGACGTACGAGGCCGTTCGGAACCAGTGCTCCGGGTCTTCGTTCAGAAATGCTGGCGACCGTGTAGGGATGATTGCGACGCCCTGACTTCGTGCGCCGGCAGACACCTTTTTTTCCGCTAACAGCAGCACCGCTCCTTGTAATGCATCCTCGAACCACAGTTCCTGGGGATCAAAAAGCACGATCCGGCTGCAGTTGGCACTAAGGAATGAGCGGAGCGACTGCGCGTGAAGCACGTGAAGAATCTCTGCCGGGACCACCATCCCTAGGCGCCCGCCGGGGCGGAGCAATGCCAGGGAGGCGATGACGAACGACACCCAAGCGTTCGTGTGCTTGGTGAATGGCAGTTGGTAATGAGCGAAGATAGACGCAGCAATCGCCTGCAACTGCGGATCTAAATACTGGTAACGGATGAAGGGGGGATTGCCCACCGCAGCATCGAAATCCGGCGGTCCCTGCATCCGGCGGTAGGCCCACCCCAAGAAGTCGCCGAGCTCTACATCCAGCCATCCCGCACCAGCTCCGCTCTGGACCGCCTTCGACGCCTCGACGGGTTCGACCTCGAATCCAAGCACCCGCTGGACGGTTGGATGGGGCAGATCGCGAAGCGCACGGAAGAATACTCCGTCGCCACAGCTCGGCTCCAGGATCGATTCAGGTCTCGCCTGTAGCACCCAACGGAGCAGGAACGAAGCGATCTGGGGGTTGGTGTAGTATCCACCCCGAAGCTTGGTTGCGCTCTCCAGCGTCTTGAAGTTCATGCTTTGGTAGTCTGTTGCTCAGGTGAGGAGATGCGCCGGGGCGGCCGATTCCAGTACGGACTCTTGCACTTTGGGCAGACGAGCGGGTCGGAATGGCGGTTCCGTGGAAGCCATTCGTGTCCGCACCGTTCACAACGGTACTGAAAAACGGTGATCTTCACCTTTGCCATGATAGTATGATCATATACTCAGCTATGCTATGTCAACTTCCATCCCGAAGTATCTTACCATAGGTATAGGATGGTGTGTTGGAAGTTCGTCCTGCTGTCGCCGCAGAACGGCACCTCTTCCGATTGAAGAGTAGCATCATTCGCCATCCTGGGTAAGCTACGAATTTGGAGCGGTATCAACGAGTCACCGAGGGGATAAGAACACTGGCAACCTGTTCCTTCTTCTGCCCGCTCTCCAGGGGTGAGGGCTCGTTCAGCCCTCCGCAAAGCGAACCGGCGGCAGCCCTCTCGGACTGCCGCCGGTTCATGGTTCTGGATTGAATGCGGGGTATCGGGGATGGTCGCCCTACCGCACCTTGTTCCCGTTGGCGTCCCAGACCTCCACGGTGCCCAGGTTGAGGGCGCGGACGGGCGCCTCCACCTGCGACAGGTCCCCCACCACCACGATGGTCAGCGCCTCGGGGCTCAGGTGCTGGCGGCCGACCT
Organism: Longimicrobium sp.; assembly: GCA_035715345.1. Classification (GTDB taxonomy): domain Bacteria; phylum Gemmatimonadota; class Gemmatimonadetes; order Longimicrobiales; family Longimicrobiaceae; genus Longimicrobium. Next base: position 8,225 of record DASTLD010000165.1, on the reverse strand, counting down.
GCGCCACCTGCTGCGACGTGACCTCCGCCAGGCGCTCGCGGTAGGTGGTCCAGAAGTCCAGCGGCATGCCGTTGACGACCAGCGTGTTCATGCGGCCGGCGATGCCCTGCACCGTCTGCACGCTGCTGGGAAAGCTGCTGATGATGTTGTTCAGCGCCTTCTGCATCTCGTCCGCCGGCACCGGCTCGGCGATGATGCGGCGGTACTCCGCGACCGCCTCCACCAGCGACGAGTCCGTCGCGTTGGTGCGCACGGACGACTGGATGCCCAGCGTGCCCGCCTCGCGCCCGGCGCCGAAGCCGGAGCCCGCGCCGTACGTCCAGCCATGGCGCTCGCGCAGGTTGGCGTTGACGCGCGCGGTGGTCTGCCCGCCCAGCACGTGGTTGAGCGCCACCATGCGCAGGTAGTCCGGGTGGGTGATGCCGATCGTGCCCTGGCCCACCCAGATGGCGCTCTGCACGCTGCCCGGGCGGTCCACCAGGATCACCCGGTTGCCGCCCTCGCGGCGCGGCCGCTGCGCCGGGCGCTGCAGCGCCGGCGCCTGCGCCCGCCACGACCCGAACGCGCGCTCCGCCAGCTGCCGCGCCTCCGCGGCGGTCACGTCGCCCACGAAGACCAGCGTGGAGTTGCCCGGCGCGTACATGGTGGCGTGCCAGTTGACCACGTCGTCGCGGGTCAGGCCCTGCAGGCTCTCGCGCGTTCCGCCGGTCAGCCGCCCGAACGGCGACTCCGGGCCGTACAGCGCGCGCGGCCAGGTGGCGGCGGCCAGCCCCTCCACCGTGCTCTGCTGCTGCGCGAACCCGGCGATGGCCTGCGTCCGCCGCCGCTCGAAGTCCTCCGGGCGGAAGCCGGGCTCCAGCACCGTGGTGGCCGCCAGCGCCAGCGCCTCGCCGAAGGTGTCCTTGAGCGCCGTCACCTGCATGGTGGCCGTGCTCTGGCCGCCGCCGGTGAAGTAGCTGGCGCCCAGGCTCTCCATGCGCTCGGCCAGCTGCGCCGCGGTCAGCGTGCGCGTGCCCTCGCTCAGCAGGCCGCCGGTGAGCGCGGCCACGCCGTTCTTGGCGGCGGGCTCGAACAGCGCGCCCGCGTCCACCACCAGGTTGGCGGTCACGATGGGCAGCTCGTGCTTCTCCACCAGCACCACGCGCAGGCCGTTGGCCAGGCGGAAGTCCTGCACGCGCGGCGCGGCGTAGGGGCGCAGCGGCCCCGGCGCCGGCGGCGCCTCCGGCTGGGCGGCGGCGGGGACCGCCGCGGCAAGGACCCCGGCCGCCGCGGCCAGGGCAATCAGGTTGCGGGCGATCACTGGTCCCCCGTGGGGTTGGCGGTGGCGGGCCTGGGAACGAAGACCAGGACGGCGCGGTTGTTGGGCACCAGCCGCTCGTTGGCCAGCTGCTGCACCTGCTGCAGCGTCACCGCGTCCAGGCGGGGCAGGATGGTGTTGACCCAGTTCGGGTCGCGGTAGTACGTCCACGCCTCGGCGAACAGGTCCGCCTTGCCGCCGAACCCGCCCGTGCTCTGCAGCCCGTTGATGAAGCCGAAGCGGCGCTGTGTGCGCACCCGGTCCAGCGTGGCCTGGTTCAGCAACTGCGGCGCGCGCGCGATCTCCGCCAGCAGCGCCTGCTCGAGCGAATCCGCGCTGGCGCCCGGCTTGCCGATGGCGCCGAAGATCATCACGTCCGCGCCCTCCAGCAGGTCCATCGTCCCGGCGAACACCTGCGTCGCGATCCCCTGCTCGCGCACCAGGCTGCCGTACATGGGGCTGGCGCGGCCGCCGGCCAGCATGCTGGCCATCAGGCTGGCCGCCACGCTGCGCGGGTCGCGCGCGGAGGGCACGCGGAAGCCCACGTACACGGCGGGCGCGGGGGCGTTGGCGTCCTGCACCACCTCGCGGTGGCTGGCGCCCAGCAGCGCGGGCAGCCCGGCGTCGCGCAGCGGCGGCGCGTCCGGCCCGCGGGGGATGTCGCCGAAGTGCTTGCGGACCAGCGCCTTGGCCTGGTCCACGTCGATGTCGCCGGCAATCACCAGCACGGCGTTGTTCGGCGCGTAGTAGGTCTGGAAGAAGCTGCGGACGTCGTCCAGGGTGGCGGCCGACAGGTCCTCCATGGAGCCGATCACCGAGTGGTGGTACGGGTGCCCCTGGGGGAACATGTAGGTCAGCAGCTTCTCGTTCCAGATGCCGTACGGCTGGTTGTCGATGCGCACGCGCCGCTCGTTCTTCACGATGTCGCGCTGGCGGTCCAGCTTGTCGACGTTGAGCGTCTCCAGCAGCGTGCCCATGCGGTCCGCCTCCAGCCAGAGCGCCAGCTCCAGCTGGTTGCTGGGCACCTGCTCGAAGTAGTTGGTGCGGTCCTGGCTGGTGGTGCCGTTGATGTCCGTGCCGCCGCGGCCGCCGGCGGCCTCCAGCAGCTGGTTGTGCTGGCGGGGCGTCAGGTTGCGGCTGCCCATGAACATCACGTGCTCGAACAGGTGGGCAAAGCCGGTCTTGCCCTGCACCTCGTGCTTGGAGCCCACGTTGTACCACACGTCCACGGCCGCCACCGGGCTGCTGCGGTCCACGTGGTAGATCACGTTCAGGCCGTTGGGCAGGGTCTCGTGCACGTAGTCCAGGCGGGGGTACGCGGGCCGGCCCTGCTGCGCGTCCAGCGCGCCGGGCAGCGCCGCGCACGCCGCCAGCGACAGCACGAGCAGACGTTTCGTTCGCGACATGAGTTGTCGTTCGGGAAGGGGGGGGATGAGCCGCGCGCGGCGGGGCGCCGGGCGCGGCGGGTGGATCGGGTCCGAAGGGTGATAAAATTTTAACACGAATGGGCTCGCTGGCAACAGCCGCATCGCGGATCGCGACGTTGCGGGGTGATCGACACGCCGTGATGCGCCCGGTCCTACGCCTTGCGCGCGTTGTCATCCTGAGGGAGCGCCTCACGGAACCGGACCTGGCAATGCCACCAGGGCGCGACCGAAGGATCCTGCCCGCCCTCTCGCACGGGCCTGCCGGCCCGCACCGACGCCCGCCTGCGTCCGCGCTCGATGCGATGCCGTGCGCAAGGAGAGAAGATCCTTCGGTCGGCGCCAGGGTTCCGCGGCCCGTCAGGGCTGGTGCGGCGCCTTCCTCAGGATGACAACGTAGGGTTGCTCGGAATCTGGACCGGCGGGTTGGATGCTGGATCGGCACGGACGGTTGCCCGGGTGGAAACAGACGGATTCGTTGACGTTCTGGCGGTGGCGCATTAGGGTATGCGCGTCCTGCTACCGAATCCCGCCGCAGTTCTCCCCCGTCACACACATCCCGGAGCACCGCATGCGCTGGAACCCCGCCGGCCTGTTCGCGCGCGTCCCTTCCCTCCTCCCCTCCACCCCCTGCACCCGCCGCCTGCTCGCATCGTCCGCCGTCCTGGCCGCGGCGCTGGCCGTCACGGCCGGCCGCGCGGAGGCGCAGGGGTGCAGCGGCCCGATGGCCACGCCGCCGGCCGGCCCCGTCTGCGGCGTCGGCGAGACCGCGACCACGAGCGGCGGCACCGTCACCGTGGGCGCGTTCCGCGGCATCCCGTACGCGCAGCCGCCGGTGGGCGCGCTGCGCTGGCAGCCCACGCAGCCGTGGAGCACGCGCACGGACACGGTCATGCCCCCGGACTCCGTCCCCGTCTGCGCCCAGGGCGACAAGAAGGCGCCCAACGGCGTGCGCGGCCAGGAGGACTGCCTGTACCTGAACGTGTGGGTGCCGCCCACCGCCAGCCCGTCCAACCCGGTGCCGGTGATGCTGTTCATCCACGGCGGCGCCTTCCTGACCGGCACCGGCGGATCGCCGCTCTACGACGGCTCGTACCTGGCCGCGAGCGGCAACGTGGTCGTCGTCACCATCAACTACCGGCTGGGCGCGCTCGGCTTCCTGTACTACCCGCAGGGCGGCGCCGGCGGCAACTTCGGCCTGCTGGACCAGCGGATGGCCATGACCTGGGTCAACCAGAACATCGCCGCGTTCGGCGGCGACCCAACGAAGGTCACCATCTTCGGCGAGAGCGCGGGGGCCATGTCGGTGGGCTTCCACCTGCTTACCATGCCAAGCAGCGCCGGCCTGTTCCGCGCGGCCATCATGGAGAGCAACCCCATCGGCGTGCTGTACCGCGACTCCGCGCAGGCGGCCGATGACGGCAACGCGTTCGTCAACACGCTCTGCCGCCAGAACGGGCACTTCTTCCGCTGCCCCAAGAACCTGCCCTTCCTGCAGTCGCTCACGGTGGACCAGGTGATGGCGGGGCAGTCGCACTACGACGGCATCGGCGAGGTGTCGCGGCTGCTGAGCGGCGGCCTGCCGGAGGGGCTGCCCTGGACGCCGCTGGTGGACGGCACGCTGGTCACGGGCCAGCCCCTGGAGGGATACGCGGCCAACATGACGCCCAAGCCGTACGTGTTCGGCACCAACCAGGACGAGGGGATCATCTTCGCGGCGCTGGCGGAGGGCGCATCGCGCAGCGCGGTCAACCCCATCGTGTACGGGCAGATCCTGAGCAGCGTGTTCGGCGGCGCCAAGGGCCAGATCACCGGCTACACCAGCGGCGGATCGAACCCCTACCAGGCCACCGGCCACGACTCGCTGCCGCCGCTGGACGCCACCGCGACCACCATCGCGGAGCTGCTCACGGACCTGATCTTCAACTGCGGCAACCTGGCCTCGGCGGACTCGTCGCTGACCGTGAGCGACACGACCACGGCGCCGATCTTCGCCTACCATTTCGCGCAGCCGCCGTTCTTCAACTTCTACGGCGACACGCTGGCCTCGTGCACGCCGGCCACCGGCTACGTGTGCCACGCCTACGAGCTGCCGTACGTGTTCAGCACCTTCGGCTACGTGCAGCCGCTGTTCGGCAACACGGTGCAGCCCACGCAGCAGGACACCGCGGTGGCGCGCGCCATGGGCGCGGCCTGGACCAGCTTCGCCAGGAACCCCACGGCGCCGCCGGCCAGCGGGTGGACGCGCTACACCGCCAACGGCTCCGTGTACATGTGGGGCGGCGCCAGCAACGGGAAGATGGTCTCCACGCTCCCCTCCACCTCCAACTGCACGCAGCTCTGGAACACCATCTACCCCATCGCCACCACCGTGAAGCCCTGACGGCCGCGGGGGGGATGACGAAGGCGCCGCGCACGGGTTCGTGCGCGGCGCCTTCTCACATCGGCGGGAGGAGGATGGAGGACGCCGCCGATGCCCCTCGACGATGGTGCGCCGGCGTCCATCTCCGGGGCTTCTGCGGGCGGCCGGCGCCGTGCCCCCGTCCTTTGCCGCGCAGGTGCGCAAGAACCGGGTGGGCGCAGGCCGGGCGGCGACCCAGCTTGCAGGCGTCCGCGGCGGCGGGAGCTGCCGCCGTCCCCGTCACCGGCAACCGGACCCGCTCATGACCGCCTATCGCACCGTCGCCCTCCCCACGCCCGTCGCCGACGCCGTCCGGACGAGCGGACGGTCCCCGGGCTATGGCCATCCCGCGCACGCCGAGGTCGCCACCGGCCACGGCCCCTGCCGCCATTGCCTGCGCGCGTTCCGCATCGGCGAGGAGCGGCGCATCCTCTTCACCTACGACCCTTTCCACGGCGTGGAGACGCTTCCCCTGCCCGGGCCCGTGTTCGTGCACGAGGCGGAGTGCGGGCGGTACGCGGAGGACGGGGGATTCCCCGCCGACCTCCTGGCCCACGCGCTCACCTTCAACGCGTACGGGCGGGGCCGGCGGCTGGCGGCCCAGGAGTACTTCACCGGCGGCGACGTGGATGACCTGGTCGGGGACCTGCTGGCCCGCCCCGGCGTGGACTACCTCCACGTCCGCGACACCGCGGCCGGCTGCTACGACCTGGCCATCCTCCCCGGCTGACGGGCCGAACGCAGCGCGCCGCGAACCGTCGGGGTCCGCGGCGCCGCGGCCGGTGCCGTCGTCCGCCTATGCCGGCCTGGGCAGCCGCAGCCCCTGGCGGACCATGTGAGCGAACGTCTCCTCCAGCTCGCGCAGGTTCTCGCGGACGCGGTCCTCGGGCGTCTGCCCGCCGGCCACGGGGTGCGGCGCCGTCTCCCACTCCGTCTGCCGCCGCCGCAGCTCGGCCCCCAGGTCGGCGGGATCGGTCGTGCCGGCGCGCACGGCCTCGTCGTGCCACAGCAGCACGCGGCGGCGCAGCTCCCGGCGCAGGACGGCCACGTCGGGGATCTGGATGGGCGGCCAGTCCAGGTCCCCGTCCGCCACCTCCGCCCGCGGCAGCAGCAGGCGCCCGTCCAGGTCCTTCATGAGCCGCGGCGCCCAGGAGATCAGCAGCGAGTCCATCGGCCCGCCGTCGTCGCGCACCATCTGCTCCAGCTCCGCGACCACGGCCTCCGCGAACGGGTAGCGGATGCCCTCGTGCGCCTCCAGCCAGCCGCAGAGCGAGCGGACGCAGGCGGGCACGTCGCGCAGGACGGTCAGGGGTGCGCCCCCCGGCAGCCAGTGGTAGATGAAGTAGCGCAGGTCGTACTCCGTGGCCGCGCCCGCGGGGATGCGCTCGTCCACGGCCAGCAGCTCCGTCCACTCGCGCGCGGTGCGCAGCCGCCGCTCGCGCGCGGCCTTCGACAGCTTCTGCCCGTCCAGCCACCCGCGGTAGCGCTGGAGACGCTCCTCCTCTGCCAGCACCAGCGCGGGGCTCGGCTCCGCCAGGTAATCCAGCGCCGCGTGCGGATTTGCGCGGGGCCCCTCCGCGCAGATCGGCCGCGCCCGCGTGAACGGGGGCCAGGGCAGCGGCCCGTACTCCTCCTCGTCGTCGTCGCCGAAGAGGGGGCCCGGGTCCGGCATGCCGACGGTGATCCCGGTGGCCGGGTCCGTCCATCGCCCGTCGGCGCCGGCGTCCGCGGCGGCCGCCACCGCGCGCAGGGCGCCGGCGGCCAGCCGCACGTGGTGGGCGGTCACCCGGCGCTCGGCCAGGCGCATGCCCGTCAGCAGGGGATACGCCTCTTCCGCCGCCACCTGCCACCCGGCCGACGACACCTCCCGCCGCATGGCGGGCGAGAGCTCGTGCCGCGGGTTGAAGTCCACGGTCAGCCCCGGGTGCACCTGCCGGTCCAGCAGCTCGCCCGGCGGCGCGTCCGGGTCCGACTCCAGCAGCATCTCCAGCTCTTCGGGGTCGGCGTACATGGCGATGCCGTACTCCATCCCCGCGGAGCCCATGGTGCAGGCGGCCCACGTCTCCCCGCCCGGGTACGCCAGCAGCAGGGGCATCTCGCCGAAGTAAGCCCACGGCTCCGCGCGGTAGAACGCCGCGGCCGCCGCGTGCAGCTCCGCCAGGTCGGCGGCGGGGGCCTCCGTCTCGCGCCAGGTGTGCGGCCGGGCCAGGATGGCGGTGCCGGGCGCGCCGAAGTGCTCGATGGTGCTGGTCAGCGCCTCGTCCAGCCCGGGCAGCGGCGCGACGCGGACCTCGATGCCGCGCGGCGCCAGCTCCGCCCCCAGGGCTGCCGCCAGCGCCTCGTCGCGCACGTGCAGCCGCTCCGGCAGCAGGCCCAGCTCGCGCCCGGCGCCCATCACCCCGCGGGCCACCTGGCGCGCCCGCTCCTCCGCGGAGCCGGGCCGCTGCGACAGGACGTCGGAGTAGGGGATGTACCCGGCGGCGGCCACCATCACCAGCGCCAGCGCGGAGTCGGGATCGTCGCGCAGGCCGCCGAACACGGGCACCACGTCGGCTTCCCAGAACGGCGCCTGCCGTGCCGCGCCCTGCCACTCGGCCTCCGCGGCGTCGAACTCCGCCGCGCCCATCAGGCGCCGGGTCTGCGCGCGCGCCCGCTCGCGGGCCTGGCAGCACGCTTTGTACTTCTTGCCGGAGCCGCACGGGCACGGGTCGTTTCGCGAGGGCTTCACCTCTCCTCCGGAAGTGAACCGCGGTGGTCGAGGGGGGCGGGGGCTGCCGCCGGTGCAGGACGACAAACACCAGCACCTACGGGCGATGTCGGCTGCATCGGGTGGACAATGTGTACGCGCGCGCCGGGGGCGGCAAGCATCCTCGTTCCGCACCTGGATGCGGCACCGCGCGCCTTCGCACGCATGCACGAGAGCGGGCCCGGCTCCTCGAGGAAGCCGGGCCCGCGTGGCCTGGTGGTCCCGACCCGGGTCAGCGCCGCGGACGCCTCCGCCCGCCGCGGAGCGGAGACCGCTGACCCCAGGGCGCCTCCACGATCACCCCCGCCATCGCGAAGGCCACCCGGCGCACGCTGTCGGTCGCGAAGTCGGTGGGCA
>DASTLD010000164.1:0-8302 GCA_035715345.1 Longimicrobium sp. | reverse complement strand
CGAAGCGGAGAGCGCCACCACCCGCGGCCGCCGCTCGGCCACCATCCGCACCAGGTCCTCCGTGGGCACGGAGGCGCCCAGGAACACGGTGTCCCAGCCGTCCAGCTCCAGCAGGTCGCAGAGCATGCGCAACCCCATCTCGTGCCGCTCCGTCTCCGCGCACGCGGCCACCAGCAGCGGTGCGTCGCGCGTGCCCAGCGCGGTGAACATCTCGTCGTACAGCCGCGCCATGGCGGCCTGGGTGATGGCGGTGGCCAGGTGCTCGTCCGCGACGGTGATGCGGTTCTGCTGCCAGAGCCGGCCGATCTCGCGCATGGCGGGCTGGAACACGTCCAGGTACAGCGCGCGCAGGTCCAGCCCGTCGCCGCGGGCCGCGTCCACCGCGGCGAAGGCGGCGCGGCGGTCGCCGGCCACGATGGCGGCCAGGTAGCGCTCCCGCGCGGCTTCGATGCTCACGACGGTGCCCCGGGTTGCAGCGCCTGCACGCCCGCCTGGATGCAGCGGCCGGCCACCTCGCCGGCCTCGCGGTCCAGCCGCTCGCGCAGCACGCCCGCCATCAGCTCCAGCGAGCGGGCCAGCTCGCCGGTGGGCACGCCGCGCGAGCGCAGCACCTCGTCGCACCAGCGGGCGTAGCGCGCGAACATCGACGGGTCGTCCAGCCCGGCGGCGGGGGCCAGGTGCTCCAGGTTGTAGCGCATGTCCTGCAGGCACTTCTGGCGGCCGCGCTCGCCGTACTTGTCGTACAGCCAGGGCATCTCCGCGTACAGCGCGTCGGTGATGCCGCGGGCCAGCGCCTCCTTCTGCTCCACGATCAGCTCGGACGCGCGCTCGCCCGGGGTCACGCCCGCCACTCCGGCGCGGCGCGGCTGTCCATCAGCACCTCGAACGCCTCGTGCCGCACCGTCGTGCGTCCCATGATCTCGCCGGGCTCGCGCGAGTGGGAGACGGCGTGCTCCCGGCTGGCCATGTAGCGGCGAAAGGCGTCGCGGCTCTCCCACGCCGTCAGAAAGGTGTGGGTGGCCTCGCCCGCCTGGGGGCGCAGGAGCTGGAGGTAGAGGAAGCCGGGAAAGCCGTCCACCAGGCGCGAGCGCTCGCGGAAGTGGCGCTCCAGCTCGGCGTGGTCGCCCTGGGGAACGGTCAGGTGAGAGACGAACACGAACACTCCGGCGGTCCTCCACTGCAACGTGAGGGCGGGAGAGTAAGCCGGGAACGCACGGCGGCGCAACGTCTATGCGGCGGGCGCGAGCAGCGTCCCGAGCTTCTGGAGCGCCTCCAGGGTGACCGTGGCCGGCACCCGGTCGGCGAGCTCCGCGTCGCGCGCCCGCCAGTCGACACTCTTCACCTGATCGGCCAGCACCACCCCGCTCACTTTCAGCGGTTGCGGGATCATCACCTCGAAAGGATAGCCTTTTGCCCTCGACGTGATCGGGCAGACGAGCGCCAGTCCGACGCGATCGTTGTAGGCGCGGGGGCTGACCACGAGGGCAGCCCGCCTGCCGGCCTGCTCGTGGCCGGCCTGGGGGCTGAACTGGACCCACACCACGTCACCACGCTCGGGGATATAGGCCGCGCTCACCATGCCTCGCGTCCGACGCTGGGCCCGGTATCGATCTCATCGTGGCGGTTCTCCGGCGTCACGCGCGCGAGGAGCCCGTCCAGGGTGAACTCCGGGTTGCGAACCCGCGTCACCACCAGTCGGCCATCCTCGAGCGTCAGGTCGACCTCGCTACCGGTTTCCAGCGCCGTCTCGCTCGCAAAGGACCGCGGAATGCGCAGTGCAAGGCTGTTTCCCCATTTCTGTACACGCACTCGCATCGACTTCCTCCCAGGTTGTATCTACACTGAAGATACGGTGGCAAGCCGTCTCCATCAAGCAACTCCTCCGTACCGCGCGTCGTACAGGGCCAGGGCGCTGAGCATGGTGGCGGCGTTGACCTGGCCCTCGCGCACCCTGCGCCGCACCTCGGACAGCGGATAGCGGCAGACGCGGGTGTCTTCCGTCTCGTCGAGGTCCTTTCCTCCCGCGCGGTGCGCGTTGCGCACCAGGACCACGTACACGCTGGCCGTCTGCCACGACGGGTTCAGCTCCATGCACCCCAGCCGCTCTCCCGCATCACCCTCGTACCCCGTCTCCTCGCGCAGCTCCCGCGCGGCCGCGGCCTCCGGCGCCTCGCCCTCGTCTACCATGCCGGCGGGCATCTCAAGCGTCACGCGCCGCAGCGGCTGGCGGAACTGCTCGATCATCACCACCTCGCCCTCCGGCGTCAGCGCGATCACCACCACGCCATCCGGCGAGTCCGCGATGTGGAACTCGTGCTCGGACCCGTCCTGCGGCGAGCGCGTCCGCAGCTTCCGCAGGCGGAACATCTCGTAGTCGCCGAGCTCCTCCGTGGCCACCAGCTCCCAGGCCCGCGGCCGGCCGCTCCCCTGCCCCTCCCCCATGCGCCCCTCCGGTCTCGCGGTCACGGCTCCACCGCCGCGGGAGCCTCGGCGTGCGGCACTCCGCACACCCTGAGCCCCCACTGCACCGCCGGGCCGATCCCCACCGCGAACAGCACCGTGCCGATGCCCACCGGCCCGCCCATCGCCCAGCCGAAAGCCAGCGCCGACAGCTCGATCAGCGTGCGCACCCGCCGCACGCTGTGGCCCGTCTTCGCGGCCAGGCCCAGCATCAGCCCGTCGCGCGGACCCTTGCCCAGCCCCGCGGCGATGTAGTAGCCCGTCGCCAGCCCGCACAGCGCGAGCGCGGCCACGTACATCGCCAGTCCGACCGGCAGCGACCGCGCGTCGGGGATGACGGCCATCAGCAGGTCCATCAGCGCGCCCACGAACACCATGTTCGCGAGCGTGGCCGGGCCGGGCGGGATGCCGATCAGCAGCGACCCCGCCACGATGGCCACGCCCGTCACGATGCTCGCGGTGCCGATGCTGATGCCGGTCTGGCGCGACAGGCCCACGTGGAACGCGTCCCACGGGCCCAGGCCCAGGTTGCTGCGCACCATCACCGCCACCGCGGCGGCGAAACCGACGAGTCCCACGCCGAGCTGCGCCCACGCGCGCCACGACCGCGCCGCGGCGGCGCCTTCCATCCACCGCATCCCGTCCTCCCGTTCCTGGACCGTAGAGGCGCGCAATCTCGGCGGCGCGCGGAGCGGACGCCAGCGGGCGCAGGTTATGCGTTCCGGCGCGCGGACTTCAACCGGGAGAACGGGCGATGCACAGGGTGCGGGTGGTGCGCTCCTACTACGAGCAGTCGGAGCCGTACGTGGGCAAGGTGGGAGAGGTGATCGGCCACTGGGGGGCGGACAGCAACAACGAAGGCCGCGACGGCTTCATGGTGCAGTTCCCCGACGGCTCCGTCGTGGGCCTGTCCGAGAACGAGGTCGAGGACGCGACCGAGGAGGCGGGGCCTGCGGAGTAACGAGCTAAGGCTTGTAGTGCGAGCGGCCGGTATAGAAATAGACGCCCTCGTCTCGAACCATGTAGACGATGCGGTCCGCCTCCGTCAGCCGCCGTGACCAGTAACCGCCGTACCCGTGCTCCATCGGTTCAGGCTTGCCGATGCCGACAAAGGGCGTGCGGACGGTCTCCCTGAGAATCCGCGCCAGCCTGGTGGCTACCCTGGACTGGGAAACGGTCCAGAACTCCAGGTCGTCGATGAACCGCGGGACGAGAATCGCCTGCTGCTTCCGTTCACGAGGAGCCGGCGGCCCGTGCGCTCCATTGCTCCCGCGCCTACCGTGGGACACGGCCGATCATCGCGACGAGAGCCCGATCGGCCTCCTCCGCCCCATGCGCTGATTCAATCGCCTCCCAGAGCCGCTGCGCATCGTAGGGATACCTGCGCAGGTGATCCAGGGCACCGTAGTCGATCTCGTAGCGGCGAAGGCGCCGCAATCCGCTGGCCCTGCGAGGGAAGGTCCCGCCGCTCCGCTTCGTCAGCATCGTCGGTATCTCGAGGGGGAGAAGTACACCCTTGCGAGACCTACCATCGCGCGGAATTTCTCGCCTGTCAAGCATCTCGTCAGGCTGAGGCAAGTGAGCGCTCCTTAAGAGGTTACGGTGTTGATTACGCAACCTCACCGGCGCGTTCCGGACGCCCCCGTTCAGCGCGGGATCACCAGCTTCTGCCCGGGCTGCAGCGCCTTGCCGGGGTCGAGATCGTTGGCGCGGCGGATGTCATCGACGGAGGTGTCGTAGCGCCGCGCGATGGCCCACAGCGTCTCGCCGGCCTGCACGGTGTGCTCGGTACGGCGCGCAGCCGTCCGCCCGGCCGCGCTCGTGCGCTCGGTGGACGTGCGCGCAGACGTGGGCGTGGCACTCTCGCCCGTCGCTGCGCGGGGGATGCGGAGGGTCTGGCCGGGGCGGATGGATGCGCTCTCCTCCAAGTCGTTCGCCTCGCGCACGGCATCCACCGTAACGTCGTACCGCCGCGCGATGCCCCACAGCGTCTCGCCGTCCGCGACGGTGTGCGTGCGCGCGCCAGCCGATGCGCCGCCAGCCGCGCTCCGTTCCGTGCGCGTGCCGCCGCTCCCGCTCGTCGCCGGGCGCTCGCGCGCGATGCCGGTCGACGAGCGCTCGGTCGCCGTGCCGGTGGAAGCGCGCTCCGAGCTGGTGCGGGAGGATGCGGACGACGCGGTGCGCTCTCCCTCGCGCGGGCCGGTCTCGCGGCGCGCGGAGGCGGACGAGTCGCGAGAGGCGGCGCGTGACGAGGATGCTTCGCCGCGCGGCGGGGTGCGGGGCTCGTCGCGCTCCTCGCGGCGGGCCACGCGCTGCGGGCGGGCGCTGAGCACGCGCGCGGCGTCGGCGAACAGGCGGATGCGGTCGCCGGCGTTGAGGCGGTCGAGGTTGGTGGAGAGGTTCATCTGCCGGATCCGCTCCACCTCCAGCCCGGTGACGCGCACCAGCTCGTCCAGCGTATCACCCGCGCGCACCGTGTAGAACGCGTATCCCCCGCGGCGCCGGAACTCGGAATCCTGGAAGGCCTGCTGCAGCGCGCGCCCGCGGCCCGGCGGCGCCCATACCCAGTACTCGCGCGGCGCGGTCTGCCGCAGCAGGTGCGGGTTGTAGTCCACCAGCTCCGCCAGCGTCGGCCCGCCCATGCGCGCCAGCTCCGCCAGCGGCGTGGGCAGGTCCACGCGCACGCTGTCGTACGAGAAGCGCCGCGCCGGCCCGGACGGCGCCGGGTAGCCGAAGCGCTGGGGGTTCTTGGCGATGATGGTCACCGCGAAGAGCCGCGGCACGTAGCGCACCGTCTCGTGGGCCAGGTTGCCGCGCTCCGCCACGTCCCAGAAGTCGCGCGCGCCGTACCGCTGCAGCGCGCGGGTGATGCGGCCGCCGCCCGCGTTGTACGCCGCCGCGGCCAGCAGCCAGTCGCCGTTGAAGGCGCGGTGCAGCTGGCGCAGGTGCCGCGCGGCGGCGTGCGTGGCGCGCACCGGGTCCATCCGCTCGTCCACCAGCGTGTCGATGCGCAGCCCCATCCCCCGGCCCGTGGCGGCCATGAACTGCCACATGCCCACCGCGCCGGCATGGCTGCGCACCGTGGGCCGGTAGCCGCTCTCCACCATCCCCAGGTGGTGCAGGTCGCGCGGGATGCCGTAGGAGGCAAAGACGTCGCGCACGAACTCGTCGTAGCGGTCGGCCTGCTGCATCCACCGCGCGATGACCTCGTGCCGCTGCGTGACCAGGAACTCCAGCTCCATCTGCACCCAGCGGTTAGCCACCATCGGCAGGTCGTACTCCGCCGTGCCCAGCAGCTCCGCCGCCACGGGAAAGGGCCGCGTGGCCTCCAGCGGCACCGCGGCGTCCACCGGCGTCTCCGCCTCCACCGACCGCGCGACGGGCTCCTCCGCGGGCACCGGCGGCGGCGCGGGAGCGGGCGCCGGGGCGGGCGCGGGCGCGGTGGGAACGCGGCCGGGCGTGCACGCGGCGGCGGACGCGAGCAGCAGCGACAGGAGCGGCAGGTTGCGGTACATCGGCACGTCTCGGGAGAGAGCGGGAGAACGTCGGGATTCGCGCCCCGGCGCAGGGCGCGAAGCTACGCGGCGGCGGACGCCGGGCCAGCGCGACGTCAGACCCCGCCGCGGCCGGAAAGGTCACAGAAGCGGCGCAGGTACTCCTCGTCGCGGCGCGCGTCCGTCTCCGGGCCCGCCGACAGCCCGCGCCCCACGCGCCAGCGGTGGAAGGCCAGCTCGCTGGCCACGTGGTGCAGCTCGCGGCGCGCGCGCCAGCCCGCCGTGCCGCCGCGGTAGAGCGCGCGCGTGCTGGCCCACAGGCGGCTGCGCACGCGGCACAGGCACTCCAGCTCCTGCGGCGTCAGCAGCCCGTCGTCCACCAGCGCCGACAGGTGCCGGCGCAGCACGCGCCCCTCGCGGCGCAGGGACAGGTAGATGAGCCCCAGCACGGCCACGAAGCAGGGCAGCATCACCAGCGCGTAGGCCGCCAGGAACCACTCCTCGAAGCTGGCGGCCAGGTTCCACAGCGCGTGCAGCACCACCGCCGCCGCCAGGCCCAGCACCGCCCAGGCACGGCTGGCCCCGGCGCCCTGCCGCTCGCGCACGTAGCCCAGGCCGATGCCGAACATGCTGGTGAACAGGGGATGGGCGAAGGGCGCCATCAGCCCGCGCACGAAGAAGGTCAGCACCGACGCCTCGCCCCCCGCCGCGATGGCCTCGCCGTAGTACTGCACGTTCTCGATCATCGCGAAGCCCAGCCCGACCATGGCCGCGTAGACCACCCCGTCCACCACGCCGTCGAACTCGTCCTTGAGCTCGCGGAACAGCAGCAGCAGCGCGAAGCCCTTGGCCAGCTCCTCCACCACCGGCGCGCTCACGATGCTGCCGAACAGCTCCGCCGCGCCGTCGCCCAGCACCCCGGCGATGAAGCCCTCCGCGAAGCCGTTGACCAGCAGCGCGGCGAACACGGCCACCGTGGCGCCCCACGCAAAGGTCTGCGCCAGCGTGCGCCCCGGCTCCGGCTCGAAGCGGTCCAGCCACAGCACCAGGACCACGTAGACCGGCACGGGCACGATGGCCAGCAGGAAGCCCGCGCCGAACGCCGCCGGTCCCAGCTCCGCGCCGATGATGAGCAGGCTCAGCAGGCCGCACACGATGGCGCCGCGCGTAAGCAGCGGGTGCGGCTGCGGCGGCGGGTGCGCGTCGTAGAAGGGGACCAGGGTCTCGCGTTCCCGCGTGCTCATGCGGTGGGGTCGGGAAGGGCGCCGTACTTCCGCTCCAGCACGGCCCGGCGGTGGTCGAAGATGGCTTCCAGCCGCGCGCGCACCACGCCCCGGCCCACGGGGCCGGCGCCGCGGGGCAGCGCGTAGTGGACGATATCCTGCACCTCCACGCCGCCGGGCACCTCGCGGAACAGGTGCTGGTGATGCCAGAAGCGGTAGGGCCCGAAGCGCTGCTCGTCCACGAACAGCTCCGGCTCCCGCACGTGCGTGATCTCGGTGACCCAGCGCACCGGCACCCCCAGCAGCGGGCGGACGCGGTAGGTGACGATGAGGCCGGGGCGGATGTGCTCCGGCACCTGGCCGGTCACCTCGAAGCGCATCTCCGGCGGCGTGATGGCGGCCAGGTTGGCGGGGTGCGAGAAGAAGTCCCACGCCTCCCGGATGCCGACCGCCAGGCGCTGCTCGCGCCGCAGCTCGTACAGCTTCATCCCCGCTCCCCTCCCGCTCCCGGTGCGCCGCTTTCGGCCACCAATGTAGTCGCGGAGCGCTCCTTTGTCGCGGGGTGCGGGCGCTCGCATGCAGTCCTTGCGTTGCCGGTTTTTGTTCGGTATGTTGCTGCCCCGTGGTGACGGACCGGAATGGCAAGGGAGCGGCCGATGGCGATGCTGGGTGGAGAGATGGCGGAGGCGCAGGCGCGCTGCGCGGCCGGGGTGGCGATGGACGGCGCCCTGCGCCCCGCGCGCGACTTCCTGGACGGACGGCCACTGCACGCCATCTTCCCACCCGCGCTCCCACCCCTGCCCCGCTCCGCCGCGCCGACCCTGGCGTCCGCCCTCGCGATGGTGGTGGCGCCTGCGCCTGTGCGCGCTCCGGACCTGGAAGACGCGCTGGACCGCGCGCTCGCGCTACGGTGATGCAAGCACGAGGTGGTCCCACGGAACGCGGGCACCGGCGCAGGGCCCCCGGCGAATGAATTCGCGGCTATAAAAACGTGATGTCCGCCTGCGCGGACGGGTGCGGCGCGAGGGCCCGCACCCGCGCGCGTCGCGGACGCCGGGTGCGGAACGCCGATACAGGCGCGCGAGACAGGCACCGCCGCACCCGTATGGTAGAGACGCCCCGCCG
>DASTLD010000163.1:0-6552 GCA_035715345.1 Longimicrobium sp. | reverse complement strand
GCGGTCCGCCACGTCCACCGTGTTGGTGCCCGCCACCTTGAGGATGTCGACGGCCACGGCGGGCACGTCGTTCATGAACGCGGCGCTGCGCTGCTCCGCCGTCGCGTCCACCACCGTGCCCACGTCGCGCAGGCGGATGGGCACGCCGTCGCGCACGGCCACGACCACGTCGTTGAAGGCGGTGGGGTCCTCGATGCGGCCGGTGACGCGCACCAGCCGCTCGCTGGCGCCGCGGCGGATGCGGCCGGCGGGCACCTCCTGGTTCTCGCGCTGCAGCGCCGCCGTCACCTGCGCCGGGCCGATGCCGTAGGCCCGCATGGCGGCCGGGTCGAGCTGCGCCTTGATCTCGCGCTTGGCGCCGCCCACCACGTTGACCCCGCCCACGCCCGGGATGGCCTCGAAGCGCGTGGACACCACCTCGTCCGCCAGGCTGGTCAGCTCGCGCAGCGGGCGCTCGCTGCTCTGCAGCGCGATGGACATGATGGGGCGCTCGTTGGGATCGAAGCGCAGGATGACCGGGTCCTCGATGTTGGGTGGCAGCTGCCGGCGGATGCGGGCCACCTTGGCCTGCACGTCCTGCTGCGCCTCCATCACGTTCACGCCCAGCTGCAGGCGCACGCGGACCAGCGAGCTGCCCTCGATGGAGGTGCTGCTGACCTCCTCGATGCCCTGCACGGTGTTCAGCGCCTCCTCGATGGGGCGGCTGACCTCGCGCTCCACGACTTCCGGCGACGCGCCGGGGTAGGCGGTCTGCGCCACCACGATGGGGTAGGTGACGTCCGGGTACTCGTCGATGGCCAGGCGGCCGTAGCTGACCACGCCCAGCACCACGAGCGCCACCATCATCATGGTGGCGAACACGGGGCGGCGGATGGAAACGTCGGAGAGGAACATGGCTCGTCCTGTGTGGCTCGATCAGCTCTTGGGGCGGTCGCCGCCGCCCGCGCCCGCCCGTCCCCCGGCCCCGCCCGCGCCGCCGCCGGGCCCGCCGCGGCCGCGCTGGCTGGGATCGGCGATCCTGACCTTCATCCCCCGCCCCAGCAGGCCCACGTTGCCCACCACGATGCGGTCGGTCTCGGATACGCCGTCCACGATCTCCACCAGCCCCTGCGCCTCGTCGCGCAGGCCGGTGGAGACCTCCGCCATCTCCAGCTCCTCGCCGGCGATGCGGTAGACGAACGGCTTGCCGCCCTCGCGCGGGTCGCGCAGCGCGGTGATGGGCACCACCAGCGCGCCCTCCACGATGCGGCTCACGATGCGCCCGGTGGCGAAGGTGCCCGCGCGCAGCGAGCCGTCGTGGTTGGGCACCTCCACGTACACGCGCACCGCGCGCGACGCCGGGTCCACGGACGGGTTCACGCGCGCCACGCGGCCGGTGAACTCGCGCCCGCCGGCCGCGAAGCGCACCTCCTGCCCGGGCCGCACGTTCAGGGCCTGCCGCTCCGGCACGTTGGCGGCCAGCTCCAGCACCGTCCCACGCACCAGGGTGAACATGCTGGCGCCGCGGTTGACGTGCTCGCCCGGGTTGACCAGGCGGCGCTCGATGATGCCGCTGGTGGGCGCCACCACGCGCGTGTCCGACACGCTGGAGCTGGTGGTGCGCTGGCGGCTCTCCGCCGCGGCCACCCGCGCGCGCGCCGCGGCCACCGCCTGGTCCGCGTTGCGCACGTCGCGCTCCGGCACGGCGCCCTCGCGGTGCAGCTCGCGCGTCTGGTCCAGGTTCCACTGCGCGGTGGAGAGCTCGCTGCGCGCCGCGGCCACGTCCGCCTGGGCGCTGCGGTTGGCGCCGGTCTCCTCCACCGCCTCGAAGCGGGCCAGGAGCTGGCCGGCGCTGACCGGCTGGCCCTCGCGCACGTACACGCCGGTCAGGTCGCCCTCCAGGCGCGCGCGCAGCTCCGCGCGGTCCAGCGGGGCCAGCGTGCCGGTGACGGGGATGGCGTCCTCCATGGCCGCGCGCGTGGGCGACGCCACGTCCGTGGGCGCCAGGGTAACCATGGCGTTGCGGCCGCCGGGGCCGCCCGGGCCGCCGCCGGGCCCGCCGGGGGCGGCCTGGCCGTCGCGGCTGCAGGCGGCGGCGCCGGCCAGCAGCGCGGCCGCACCGGCCGCGCGGAGAAGGAGAGCAGGGCTGCGGGTCAAGGCAAGGTCCACCGTCTGGGCGTGGTCGTCGGGGATCGTCAGTTGGCCGGCGCGGGCGCCGGGGGGGCCGGCGCCACGGCCGGCGCGGGGGCGCCCGAGGGCAGCGGCACGGGCCGGCCCAGCGCGCGGGCGGCGTCCGCCACGGCCAGGAACAGCTCGTGGGTGGCGCGCGCCTGGTTGGTGCGCGCCGTCAGCAGCGCGAGCTGCGCGTCGCTGACGGCCAGCTGCGTCTCCATCCCCCGGCTGTAGCGCAGCGTGGCCAGGCGGAACGCCTCCTCCGCCTCGCCCACCGTCTGCCCGCTGGCGGCGGACAGCGCCTGCGCCCGGCGCAGCACCGCGGCCGCGCGCTGCGCCTCCGCCACGGCGCTCTCGCGCTCGATGCGGGCCTGCAGCCGGGCGACGGTCCAGTTGGCCTGCGCCTGCGCCACGTTGCTGCGCGCGCGCAGCCCGTCGAAGATGGGCCAGCTCACCTGCAGGCCCAGGGAGCGGTCGCTGAACCAGCCGCCGTTCTGCTGCGTGCACACGCGGTCCGCGGGGCTGCCCTCCGGGCAGTCCACGCGCTCCAGCGCGCCGCCGCGCAGGGGCAGCGTGGTCTCCAGGGGGAACGCCTGCCAGCCGGACTGGATGAAGGCGCTCACGCTGGGCAGGTAGTCCGCCCGCGCGGCGCTGACCGCCGCGCGGTTGGCCGTCACGCGCAGGTCCGCCGCGCGCACCGCCGGCAGCGCGGCAAAGGCCGCCGTGTCCGCCGTGGCGGCGGCCGCCTCCAGCTCCGCGGCCAGGCGGCGCGTCTCCTCGTCGTCCACCCCGCTGGTCAGGCGGATGGGCTGGTCCGCGGGCAGGTTCAGCAGGCGGCGCAGCTCCACGAAGGCCAGCTCGCGGTCCCCGCGCGCCTGGATCAGCGCGGGTTCCAGGTTGGCGCGCTCCACGCGGGCCCGCAGCACGTCGTAGCGCGCGGCGCGGCCGGCGCGCTCCAGCTGCTCCACCTGCGCCAGGCGCGCCTCCGCCTGCCGCAGGTTGGTCTCCTGGATGGCCACCAGGCGGTCCGCCAGCAGCGCCGTCAGGTAGGCGCGCAGCACCAGCACCGTCACCTCCGCCCGGCTCTCCTCCACGTCCGCCGCGGCGGCGCCCTGCAGGCTGCGCGCGCCGCGCAGCCCCGCGCCCACCCGGCCGCCCTGGAAGAGCGGCATCGACAGGTTGAAGTTGACGTTGTAGCTGTTGGGCTGGTTGAAGATCTGGCCGACGGCCTGCGCGCGCGCGTTCTCGTACACGTGGTTGAACGTGCCGGCCATGCGCAGCTGCGGCAGCCCGCCGGCACGCGCCACGCCCACCTGCGCGCTCACGGCGTCGCGGCGGGCGGCGGCCAGGCGCACCTCGTCGCCGGCCTCCAGGGCGCGGTTCACGGCCTCGCGGGCGCTGAACGACACGGAGTCGGCGTCCTGCGCGGCCAGCGGCGCGGCGGAGAGGGCCAGAATGGCAAGGGAAAGCAGCCTGCGGAGCATCCTGCCTGGTTCCTGCAAAGGCGACGAGCGAGCCCCGGCGCGGACCGGGAGGGCCGTCCGGGGCTCGCGGGAGCGGTGGTTCAGGATCGACAATGTAGGCCGGCGGGCGTTCGGGATCAAGGCATAAACGCAGGAGCGGAGCGGACTTATCCGCACGCCCGGCGCTGGCTGCGGCATCGGACGTCGCCGCGCTCCGCGTCCGCGTTCCGATGAGACACACCGGCCGCGCGAAGTGTTGGAAAACTAACAGGGAAGTGCGTGAGTGCGTGAGTGCGTGAGTGCGGAAGTGCGGAAGTGCGGAAGTGCGGAATCAGCTACGGGGGGTACCGCACTAACGCACTAACGCACTCACCCCCCCGGCGTGACATCCGGCCCCGCCGCTCCATAGGTTCATGGGATGCGATCCGTCATCCAGCCCCGTTCCGCGCGCCTGCGCCCGCCGGCCCCGCGCCTGACCCGCCCGCAGCTCGTCCTGGTGGCCGCCTACGCCTCCGCGGTGTTCCTGGGCGCGTTCCTGCTCTTCCTGGTGCAGCCCATGTTCGGGCGCATGGTGCTGCCGCTGCTGGGCGGCTCGCCGGCGGTGTGGAACACCTGCATGCTCTTCTTCCAGGCAGCGCTGCTGGCCGGCTACCTGTACGCGCACCTCTCCGGCACGCGCCTGTCCGGCCGCACGCAGCTGCTCCTGCACCTGGGGCTGATGGCCGTCGTCGCCGTGCTGCTGCCCGTGTCGCTGCGCGGCGCCGCGCCCCGGAGCGGGGATGCGCCCGTCGCCTGGCTGCTGGGGACCATGCTGGTGACCGTCGGGCCGCCCTTCGCCGTGCTGGCGGGCACCGGGCCGCTGCTGCAGCGCTGGTTCAGCCGCAGCGGCCACCCGGACGCGGCGGACCCCTACTGGCTGTACGCGGCCAGCAACCTGGGCAGCATGCTGGCCCTGCTGGCGTATCCCGCGCTGCTGGAGCCGTCCCTGCGCCTGTCCGGGCAGAGCCGCGTCTGGGCGATGGCGTACGCCGCGCTGGCCCTGCTCGTCGCGGCGTGCGTGGCGCTGGCGTGGCGGCGGCAGGCCGCGCCGGGCGATGCCGCCGTGGCGACGGACGATGTGCCGGCCGCGCCGCCCACCGCGCGGCGGAAGCTGGTGTGGGTGGCGCTCGCGTTCGTGCCGTCCAGCCTGCTGCTGGGCGTGACCACGTACTTGACGACGGACCTGACGCCGGTGCCGCTGCTGTGGGTGCTGCCGCTCGCGCTGTACCTGCTGTCGTTCACGCTCGTCTTCTCGCGCACGGAGCTGCTGCCGCACCGGGTGATGGTGGCCGTCCAGCCGTCGGTGCTGGTGGTGGTCGTGGTGCTGCTCTACAGCGGCTTCGTGGGCCGGGCGACGATCGCCGTGCCGCTGCACCTGGCCGGCCTGTTCGTGACCGCCATGGTGGCGCACGGCGAGCTGGCGCGGCGCCGGCCGGACGCGCGCTGGCTGACCGGCTACTACCTGTGGATCTCGGTGGGCGGCGTGCTGGGCGGCATCTTCAACGTGCTCATCGCCCCCGTCGTCTTTCCCGAGCTGTGGGAGTACCCGCTGCTGGTGGCGCTGGCCTGCCTGGCGCGCCCGTGGCCGGAGGCGACGACGATGCGGCAGCGGGTCTGGACCGCGCTGCGCTTCGTGGGCTTCACCGTGGCGCTGCTCATCATCCTGACGCGGGGGACGCAGCTCCCGATGCCCCTCTACCTGGGCTCGCTGGCGCTGCTGATGACGCTGATCGCCGCGGGGCTGGGGCGCGCGCCGCTGGCCCTGACCGCGTGCATCGGCGTGGCGCTGGTGGTGCGCTGCGTCACGGTCATGCGCGAGCCGGGGCTCATGCTGGCCGAGCGCTCCTTCTACGGGCACTACAAGGTGGTGCAGGCGCACAGCCGCCGCGACGGCGACTTCCACGTGCTGCGCCACGGCTCCACGCTGCACGGGGCGCAGAGCCTGGACCCCGCGCGCCGCCGCGAGCCGCTGACCTACTACCTGCGCCGCGGCCCGCTGGGGCAGACGTTCGCGGCGCTGCGGCGGCCGCCGGGGCAGCGGCGCGTGGCGGTGGTGGGGCTGGGCACCGGCACCACCGCCGCCTACGGCGCGCCGGGGGACGAGTGGACGTTCTACGAGATCGACCCCGGCATCGAGCGCACCGCCCGCGACCCGCGCTACTTCACCTACCTGGCGGACAGCCAGGCGCGCACGCGCGTGGTGCTGGGCGACGCGCGCCTGTCGCTGGCGCGGGCCACGGGACAGGCGTACGACCTGATCCTGCTGGACGCGTTCAACTCCGACGCCATCCCCACGCACCTCATCACCCGCGAGGCGCTGGGCACGTACCTGCGGCGGCTGGCGCCGGGCGGGCTGGTGGCCTTCCACGTCAGCAACCGCTACCTGGACCTGCAGTCGGTGGTGGCGGCGCTGGTGCAGGAGCGCGGGCTGGCCGCGCGCGTGGGCACCGGCCCGCGCGAGGGCCGGCGCCGCTACGAGAACAACTCCACCTGGGTGGTCATCGGGCGGGCGGCGGAGGACCTGGGCCCCATCGCCACCGACCCCAACTGGTACCCGCCCAAGAACTGGGCCCGCGTGGCCCCCTGGACCGACGACTTCTCCAGCCTGCTCTCGGTGTTCGACTGGTAGGCGGGCAGGGCGGGGCAGGGTGGGGTGGGCGATGGGGGACGGGTGGCGTTCGCGGGCGGAGGCCCCCTCCCCTCCCAGCCTCCCCTCCCCCGCGGAGCGGGAGAGGGGAGGAGCCTGGCTGGTGCGCCGGGCGATGTTCTACCGCGGGCGGCCCCACCCCCCGGCCCCCTCCCCCCGCGCCCGCCAGACCTCCGTGGCGTTGCCAGGGCCGGCGCACGAGGCGCGCGGAGAGGGGGAGACATGAACTGCGGGTGCGTCGCCTCGCGCACG
>DASTLD010000162.1:0-10363 GCA_035715345.1 Longimicrobium sp. | reverse complement strand
CCGGACGCGCGGGTGGCCGGGGGATGGGTGGCGTACCTGCACGTGGAGCAGGGGCCGCAGGGCGGCTGGATCACGGAGGTGCGCCTGCGCGCCCCCGGGTTCGCCGGCGCGCCGCCGGCGTACAGCGAGCGCGTCAGCACGCAGGGCGGCCGGGCGCTGCTGGAGGCGCTCTCGCCCGACGGCACGGTGGTGTACCGGCAGGGGGTGCTCAACGGCACCACGTGGACGTTCCCGCGCCGCTACATCTCCCCGCGCGGCGGGCCGGTGGTGGACGCGGGCCCGGCCTCGGAGAGCACGCTGAACCCCGAGCGGGTGATCTGGAAGGACGGCGACTTCTACCTGCTCAAGCCGGACGGCTCCGTCCACGCCCTGAGCTGGTAGCCGGTGCCGCGGCGGCCCGCCTTCCCCACGCGGGGAGGGCGGGCCGCCGCGCACGAAAACCCGAGCGGAGGATCGAAAAACCGCATGCACCCCACCGCGCGACTTGTCTGCGTTGCCCTGGCCGCCGCCCTGGCGGCGGCGTGCGAGGACCCGTCCGGCTCCAGGGCCGGCCCGCCGGCCAGCCTGGACGTGGTGTCCGGCAACGGCCAGACGGGCCCCGCCGGCGCCGAGCTGCCGGTCCCCCTGGGGGTCAGGGTCACCGACGAGCGCGGCCGGCCGGTCAAGGGCCAGCTGGTCAACTTCCGCGTGACGGCGGGAGGGGGGACGGTGTTCGCCTCCGCCGCCATCACCAACGCGGACGGCATCGCGCACGAGCGCTGGACGCTGGGCACGCAGGCCGGCTCCACGCAGACGGTGGAGGCGCGCGCCATCGACACCGACACCGGCCAGCCGCTGGTGTTCGGCACCTTCACCGCCACGGCCACCGCCGCGGCGCCGGCGAGCCTCTCGCCCGCGCCCGCCGCGGGAGACACGATGCGGGCCGGGGTGGCGGGCGCGCAGGCGAACGACTCGCTGCGGGTGCTGGTCCGGGACCCGTACGGCAACCCGGTGCCCGGGGTGGCGGTGCAGTGGACGGCCACGGCCGGCGGCGGCACCGTCGCGGCGCAGCCGTCCGCCCAGACGGGCGCGGACGGCATTGCCCGGGCCGTCTGGACGCTCGGCGCCGGCACCGCGCTCACGCAGAAGGCGGAGGCGTCCGTGGCGGCGGCGGGCACGGTGCGCTTCGTGGCGCGCGTGGCCACCACCATGACCAGGGTCTCGGGCGACGCGCAGTCGGTGGCGGTGGGCACCCCCGTCACCGTGTCCGTGCGGCTGACCGACGCCGCCGGGCAGGGCGTGGGCGGCGTCCCGGTGACGTGGCAGGTGACGGCGGGCGGCGGCAGCGTAGCGCCCGCCTCCAGCGGCGGCGCGGACGGCGTGGCGTCGGTGCAGTGGACGGTGGGGCCCACGCCGGGCATGCAGATGCTGACGGCCACCGCGGGCTCGCTGAGCGCACTGTTCACGGCCAACGCGCAGCCGTCCGCCACGCGCACGCTGGTGGGCCAGGTGCCCGGCACCGTGATCGACGTGGACGGCACGCGCATCCTGTGGCTGGACGGCCCCAGCGAGGCACGCTCGCTCAAGGTGCGCAGCCGCTCCGGCGGCGCCGACGTGACCGTGCTGGCGGACAGCGCGGTGGGCGGATGGCTGTACCCGGGTGGCGTGCTCGCGTACCGCGGCCAATCCTCCGGGACGCTGTACGAGTTCGAGTCGGGCGTGCTGACGCCGGTGGGCACGACGAGCAACGGCCACCCCACCACGGTGGAAGAGACGGTGTCCGTGGAGGGGAGCTGGGCCGCGTGGTTCCGCACGCCCACCGGCCCCGTGCTGCGCCGCAACCTGGCCACCGGCGTGACCGACACGGTGGCGGCGGCGACGGCGTTCTCGCGGCGCGGCAGCCTGGACGTGGCCGCCGACGGCAGCGTGGCCTACAACTACCACAACGGGGGCAACGGCGGCGGCCAGTCGGTCGGCACCCTCTGGAAGCCGGGCTCGTCCTTCCAGTTCCACGACGGGTTCTCGTACATCACGCTGCGCCCGCAGACGGACGGCACGAACGTCCTGTTCCAGACCATGCACATCGACGGGCGCGTGCGGCTGTTCCAGGCGCGGGCGGGCGGGAACGTGGAGCTGTCCGCGGTCAGCAACCCCTCGTACAACGCGCCGCAGCCGGAGGGGCTCGCGGCCGGCGGGTGGGTGGCGTACCTCTACATCGAGCAGAACCCCGCCAACGGGCAGCTGACCGCCGAGGTGCGCGAGCGCTCTCCCGGCGCCGGCCTGGGGCCGCCGGCGGCCAGCGAGCGCGTGAGCCCGGCGGGCGTGCGGGCGGACCTGGAGGCGCTGGCGCCGGACGGCACGGTGGTGTACCGCATCGCGCCGGGCTGGACGTCGGGGGCGGACCCCGTCTACACCCGCCGCTACGTGGCGCCCCCCAGCGGACCCGTGGTGGACGCGGGGCCGGTGGAGAACTCCTTCGTGGCCAGCGAGCGGGTGATCTGGAGGGACGGCACGTTCTACGTGCTCAGGATCGACGGCAGCGTGTACGCGCTGTCCTGGTAAGCCCGACCCCGCGCCGGCCCGCCTTTCCCCCCGGGGAGGGCGGGCCGCCGCGCATGGAACCTCAACGGAAGCGGACCCGCATGCGCGCCCTCACGCGACTCTTCTGCGCTGCCCTGGCCGCCGCCGCGGCCGCCGCGTGCGAGGACCCCGGCGGCTCGCGCGCGGGGCCGCCCGCGGCGGTGGAGGCGGCGTCCGGCAACGGGCAGACGGCCACCGCCGGCCAGGCGCTGCCGCAGGAGGTGGTGGCGCGGGTGGAGGACGCCCGCGGCCGCCCCGTGCGGGGGCAGGCGGTGAACTTCGTGGTGACCGGCGGCGGCGGCTCCGTCTTTGCCGCCACGGTCACCACGGACGACGACGGGCTGGCGGCCAACACCTGGACCCTGGGCCCCGCCGCCGGCACGCCGCAGACGCTGGAGGCGCGGGTCAGCGCCGCCGGCGGCACGCTGACGGCGGTCTTCACCGCCACGGCCGCCGCCGGCCCGGCGGCCAGCGTGGCGCGCTCGAGCAGCCCACACTTCGTGGGCACGCCGGGCGCGCCGCTGGACGAGGACCTGGCGGTGCTGGTGCGCGACGCCAACAACAACCCCGTGGCCGGCGTGCAGGTGACGTGGTCCACGGCCACCGGCGGCAGCTTCAACCCGGCCGCCAGCACCACGGACGCGAACGGCATCGCCCGCGCGCGGTGGACGCTGGGCAACAACAACACGGTGCCCCAGACGGCGCAGGCCACGGTGGCGGGCGTCGGCTCGGTGGGGTTCACCGCGGCGCTGGTCAACGTGCTGCAGAAGACGGGCGGCGACGGCCTGACCGTGTTCCCGGGCGCCGCCATCAACGTGTCCGTCAACGCGCACGGCCCGCCGTACGGCTACGTGGCCGGCGCGCGCGTGCGCTGGACCGTGGCGTCCGGCGGCGGCACGGTGGCGCCGCCGGTGTCGGACGTCAACACCAACGGGGTGGCGCAGGCGGTGTGGACGGTGGGCACCGCCGCGGGGCAGCACACGCTGACCGCCTCCATCGGCGGGCTGTCCACCACCTTCACGGCCACGGTGCTGCCGCAGGGCCAGCGCACCCTGGTGGCCACGGTGCCGGGGACGGTGCTGGACGTGTCCGCGGACCGCGTGCTGTGGGTCACCAACACCGCGCCGTACACGGTCCACGTGCGCACCCGCTCCACGGGGACGGACCAGGCCGCTTCCGCGGGGCTGAGCTTCAAGCCCGCGCTGGGCCACCTGTTCACCGGCGGGGCGGCGTACACCGCGGCCGCGGCCGGCGGCGGCGAGACCGTGTACGAGTGGCGCGGCGACGCGCCCGGCACGCTGGCCACCGCCATCCCCGGCACCGTCTCGTTCGAGGGCGGCTGGGCGGCGTGGTCCGCGAGCGGCGACGTCTTCCGCCGCGACCTGGCGGCGGGCATGACGCAGCCGCTGGCGCAGGGGACCGCGGAGGACGTGGGCGCCAACGGCGACGTGGTGTTCCGCAACGCCTCCGGCCTGCAGCGCTGGAGCGGCGCGGGCTTCACCGCGGTGCCGGTGCCGTCGCTGAACGCCTCCACCAGCCGCGCCCCCGCCGTGACGGACGGAGTCAAGGTGGCCTACACCACCTTCGACAACATGGGCGGCGGCTACAGCATCTGGCTGGTGGAGGGCGGCCAGGTGGTGCACCTGACCGGCGCCAACGCCTACGACCCGCCCACCTGGCCCGGCTACGGCCGGACCCACCTGCTCAACGGGGGATGGACGGCGTGGGTGGAGATCACCCAGCGCTTCGAGGGCGGCACCGCCCGCACCCCGCTGCTGCAGGTGATGCGGCGCTCCCCCGCGGGCGTGGACGGCGCGGTGACGGCCGAGAACACGGAGAGCATGCTGGACGCGCTGGGCACGGACGGCTCCGTCGTGTACCGCACGCAGAGCCGGCGCTACCTGGTGCCCGCCGGCGGCGGCACCTACGACCTGGGCCCGGCGGCGGGCGGCGAGCGGGTGGTCTACCGCGCCGGCGCCTTCTACCTGGTCACGGCCGACGGGTCCGTGTACAGCCTGGGCACGTGACGGCACGGCGCCGGGAGATTCCCGTCTCCCGGCGCGGCGGAACCCTGGACGCATCAAGACGATGAGGGCGATGAGAACGGATGCGGGGCGCGCCGCGGGCCTGCTGGGCCTGGCGCTGGCGATGGGGCTGGCCGCGTGCGAGTCGTCCACCGAGACGCGGCGGACGGCGGCGGAGCTGGAGGTGACCGCCGGCGACCTGCAGGCCGCCACCGTCGGCACCGCGCTGGGCCAGGACGTGGTGGTGACCGTCGCCGACAGCCGCGGGCGCGGCGTGCCGGGCCAGGTGGTGGAGTTCTCCGTGGTCTCCGGCGGCGGCACGCTGGCCGCCAGCGCGGTGGTGACCGACGCGGAGGGGCTGGCGCGCAACCGCTGGACACTGGGCACGGTGGCCGGCGACACGCAGCGCGTGGAGGCGCGCACCACCGGCGGGGACGCCGCCGTGCTGCGCGACACCGTCAAGGCGGTGGGCACGCCGGGCACGGCCGCGTCGCTCGCGGCGGTGGGGTCCACCACGCGCACCGGGCAGACCGGGCAGGCGCTGGCGGACTCGCTGGCCGTCGTCGCCCGCGACGCGTACGGCAACCCGGTGGGCGGCGTCACCGTCGCCTTCACCGGCAGCGGCGCCTTCAGTCCCGCGTCGCGGACCACGGGGGCGGACGGCATCGCCCGCTCGCAGTGGACGCTGGGGGGCACGGCGGGCACGCAGACCGCGCAGGCCGCGGCGGCCGGCGCGGGCTCCGTGGCCTTCACCGCCACCGCCACGGGGCCCGCCGCGCCGCCGCCGGGCACGCCGGGGCCGGTGGCGCACATCGTCCTGAACGCACCCCGCGTGGACCTGCCCTGCTGCTGGGGCACCGCGGAGGTGTACGCGACGGCGCTGGACGCGCAGGGGCGCGAGGTGCCGGACGCGCCCATCGCCTGGAGCACGTCGCCGGACACCATCGCGCGGGTGGAGACGCTGTTCGGCCCGCGCACGGCCCGGGTGACGGGGACCTTTCCCGGCACGGGGCTGCTGACCGCCAGCAGCGGCGGCGCGTCGGCCAGCATCAGCCTGCGCACGCACGGCTCGGACACGCCCCGCATGCAGATCTACAGCGGGCGCAACCAGCCGATCTTTCCCGGCAACATCCACTACTTCAACAACCCGCCTCCCAACCCGGAAGAGGCGGTGTTCCGCATCCGCAGCATCGGCCCCGGCACGGTGGAGGGGCTGTCCGTGGCCATCACCTACGGCGGGGCGGCCACCGGCTTCCTGAGCGCCACGCTGGACCGCACCACCACGCCCGCCCTGATGACCGTGCGCGTGACGCGCGGCGGGCTGCAGCAGGGCGCCAACTACGCGCAGGTGGTGGTCAGCTCCACGACGCCCGGCGTGGCGTCGCAGTCCTTCACCGTCATCGTGGTGCAGCCATGAGCAGCACAGCCCTTCGAGCGGCGCGCATCCGCGCGACCGCGGCGGCGGCGGCGCTGCTGGCGCTCCTGGCCTCGTGCGAGAGCCCGTCGGACAGCGGCGCGGGGCCGCCGGCCGGCATCGGCGTGGTGGACGGCGGCGGGCAGACGGGGGCCGCGGGACAGGCGCTGGCGGAGCCGGTGGTGGTGCAGGTGGTGGACGCGCGCGGGCGCCCCGTGCCGGGCCAGGCGGTGAGCTTCGTGGTCACCGCGGGCGGCGGCTCCGTGTTCGCCGCCACGGTGACCACGGACGACGACGGGCGGGCCGCCAACCAGTGGACGCTGGGCCCCGCCGCGGGGGCGGCGCAGACGCTGGAGGCGCGCGTGAGCACGGCGTCCGGGCAGCTCACGGCCGTGGTCGGCGCCACGGCGGGCCCCGGCGCCCCGGCGCTGCTGCGGGCGTACCTGCCCGGCGACACGATCTTCGCGGGCACGCCGGGCGCGCCGCTGGACTCCCTGCAGGCGGTGCGGGCGGTGGACGCCAACGGCAACCCGGTGGCGGGCGTGGCCATCACCTGGGCGGCGGACAACGGCGGCACCTTCAACCCGGCCACCAGCACCACGGACGCGCAGGGCATCGCACGGTCGCGCTGGACCATGGGCCCCACCGCGACGGTGTTCGCCCACGCGGCGCAGGCCAGTGCGGCGGGGGCCACGCCGGTGCGCTTCTACGCGCGCGTGGTCACCGGCTTCACCAAGAACACGGGCGACGGGCGCACGGTCACCGCGGGCACGGCCATCCCCGTCTCCGTCAACGTGACGGGGCCGTACGGTCCGGTGCCGGGGGCGCGGGTTCGCTGGACGGTCACCTCGGGCGGCGGCACCGTGGCGCCGCCCGCGTCGGAGCCCAACGGCAACGGGGTGGCGCAGGCGGTGTGGACGGTGGGCAGCCAGGCCGGGCCGCAGACGCTGACCGCGCAGCTCGGCGGCGCCACGCTGACCTTCACCGCCACGGTGCTGCCGCAGGGCGGGCGCACGCTGGTGGCGCAGGTGCCCGGCACCGTGCTGGACGCGGACGCGGGGCGCGTGCTCTGGCTGGACCCGTCGGGCACCGGCCGGGTCAGGATCCGCGACCGCGCCAGCGGCGTGGACGTGACCATCCTGGACGACCCGGCGCGCTCGCCGGCGGCGGGCGGGCTGTTCGCCGGCGGGGCGCTGGTGCTGGACCGGAACAGCGCCGGGCCGGAGCTGCTGGAGTGGCGCAACGGCACGCTGGCCAGCCTGGGCCCGGTGCGCGAGGAGGCGCAGCAGAGCTACGGCGCCCGGCGCCCCTTCCCGGTGGCCGGCGCCTACACGGCGTGGACGTCGCCCGCGGGGGTGCACCGCCGCGACCTGTCGTCCGGCACGACCCTCACCGTGGACCCGGACCCCGGCCAGGTGGCCGGCGTGCCCGACGTGGCGGCCAACGGCGACGTGGTGTGGGCCCGCGACGGCGCCATCTGGCGGTACCGCGCCGGGGTGGCGACGCAGGTCTCCAACCCGCTGCCGGACATCGCCTACGGCGAGCGGGCGCCGCGCACGGACGGCGTCAACGTGCTGTACGTGAGCCAGACCTCCATCGCCTTCAACAACTACCTGAACCTGGTGCGCCCGGGCGGCGACGAGGTGCTGACCGGCAGCCACGCCTCGCGCGGCGTCCCGCTCTTCCCGGAGTCGGCGTACACGCTGAACAACGGGTGGGTGGCGTGGGTGGAGGTGGAGAACGAGTTCGCCACCAGCGTGCCGGTCATGCGCCGCTCGCCGGCGGGGGTGGACGAGCAGCTCACGGCCAGCGGCACGGTGGGCCGCCTGGACGCGCTGGGGCCGGACGGCACCCTGGTGTACCAGGTGCTGTCCAGCAAGACGGCGCTGTCGGGCAACCGCTTCATCCAGGCGCCGGGGGGCTCCCCGCGCGACCTGGGCAGCGGCGCGGCGGGCGAGAAGGTGGTGTACCGCGGCGGCGCGTTCCTGCTGCTGAGCGGCGGGTCCGTCTTCCAGCTCACGCCGTGATCAGCACGAAGCACGGAGTACGGAGTACGCGGGCGATGGCGTCCACGCGGCGGCGGGCTGCCAGGCGCGGCGCGGGCCTGCTGGCGCTGGCCCTGGGGGCGGCCGCGTGCGAGCCGTCCACGGAGCCGCGGCGGGTGGCGGCGGAGCTGGAGGTGACCGCCGGCGACCTGCTGACCGCCACCGTGGGCACCGCCATCGGCGAGGCCGTCGTGGTGACGGTGCTGGACGACCGCGGACGGGGCCTGCCGGGCCAGGTGGTGGAGTTCTCCGTGGTCTCCGGCGCCGGCACGCTGGCCGCCAGCGCGGTGGTGACGGACGAGCTGGGGATGGCGCGCAACCGCTGGACGCTGGGCACGGTGGCCGGCGACACGCAGCGGGTCGAGGCGCGGACGGCGCCCGCCGAGGCGGGCGCCGCCGTCCTGCGCGACACGGTCCGCGCGGTGGGGACGCCGGGGAACGCCGCGTCGCTGGCCGCCGTGGGGTCCACCACGCGCGCCGGGCAGCCGGGGCAGGCGCTGGCGGACTCGCTGGCCGTCGTGGCCCGCGACGCCTACGGCAACCCCGTGGGCGGCGTCACCGTCGCCTTCACCGGCAGCGGCGGCTTCTCTCCCGCGTCGCGGACCACGGGGGCGGACGGCATCGCCCGCTCGCGGTGGACGCTGGGCGGCACCGCGGGTGCGCAGCAGGCGCAGGCCACCGCGGCGGGCGTGGGCAGCGTGGCCTTTACCGCGACGGCCACCGCGCCCGCGCAGCCGCCGGGGGGCACGCCGGGGCCGGTGACGCACCTCGTGCTGAGCCGCGCCTCGCTGAACCTCAACTGCTGCACGCCGAACACCGCGTCCGGGGTGGAGGTCACCGCCACGGCCATGGACGCGCAGGGGCGGGTGGTGCCGGACGCGGTGGTCACCTGGAGCGTGACGCCGGACACCATCGTCCGCCTGGCCAGCGACTTCAACCCGCTGCGGCGGACGGTGCACGGCACCTTCCCCGGCCAGGGCCTGCTGACCGCCAGCAGCAACGGCGTGTCCGCCACCATCAGCGTGCGGGTGAACCCCACCCCGGCGCCGCGCATCCAGCTCTACAACTCGCCGAACACCGCCGTGGACGGCGGCGTCATCCTCCACTACTTCCCCAATCCCCCCATCCCCCCGGAAGAGCTGGTGCTGCGCATCCGCAACCCGGGGCCGGGCACGGTGGAGGGGCTGTCCGCGTCCGTGCAGTACGAGAGCGGCACCCCGCCCTTCCTGCAGGCCACGCTGGACCGCACCACCGCGCCCGCGCTGCTGACGCTGCGCGTGACCACGCGCACCGGCCTGCGCTCCGGCGCCAACTACGCCCAGGTGACCGTCAGCTCCACCACGCCGGGGGCGGCGCCGGTGACCTTTTCCATCGTGGTGATCCAGTGACCGGCGCGATGGCGGCGCGGGTGCGCGTCCTGGCCGCGGCGGTCCTGGTGCCGGCCCTCTTCTCCTGCGAGAGCCCCAGCGACCCGGAGCCGGGGCCGCCGGCGGGGATCGGCGTGGTGGACGGCGCGGGGCAGACGGCGGCGGCGGGGCAGGCGCTGCCCGACCCCGTGGCGGTGCGGGTGGTGGACGCCCGCGGCCGCCCCGTGGACGGCGAGGCGGTGAACTTCGTGGTCACCTCCGGCGGCGGATCCGTGTTCGCCGCGCAGGTGACCACCGACGGCGAGGGGCTGGCGCGCAACACCTGGACGCTGGGCACCGCGGCCGGCGCCGCGCAGGCGCTGGAGGCGCGCGTCAGCAGCTCCGGCGGGCAGCTCCTGGCCGTGGTGACCGCCACGGCGGCCTCCGGCGCGCCGGCGTCGGTCCACGCCTTCGCGCCGGGCGACACGATCTTCGCGGGGACGGCCGGGGCCGCGCTGGACACCACGCCGGCGGTGCGGGTGGTGGACGCGCACGGCAACCCGGTGCCGAACGTGTCCGTGGCCTGGGCGGCGGACCACGGCGGCACCTTCAGCCCCGCCACCGGCACCACCGACGCGCAGGGCGTTGCCCGCGCGCGCTGGACGCTGGGCGGCAGCGCGGCGGTGTTCGCGCACGCGGCGCAGGCCACGGTGGCGGGCGTGGGCGCGGTGCGCTTCCAGGCGCGCGTGGTCACCTCGCTCATGAAGAGCGGCGGCGACGGGATGACGGTCACGGCGGGCGCGCAGGTCCCCGTGTCCGTGACGGTGCTGGGGCTCTTTGGCCCGGTGCGGGGCGCGCAGGTGCGCTGGACGGTGGTGTCGGGCGGCGGCACGGTGGCGCCGCCGGCCGCGGGCCCCACGCCGGCGGAGGGCGTGGCGCAGGCGGTGTGGACGCCGGGGCCCAACCCGGGTCCGC
>DASTLD010000161.1:0-11510 GCA_035715345.1 Longimicrobium sp. | reverse complement strand
GCGGGCACCGGCGCGAGGGCGGCGCCCCCACCCGCTCGCTTAGGCTCGCACCCTCCCCCAAGTCTGGGGGAGGGTTGATGGGCCTGCGCCCGAAGCCAGCCGCCGCGCAGTTCAGGTCTCCCCCTCTCTACGCGCCTCGTGCACCGGCCCTCGCGCAACACCGACCTGCGGCGGGCGCGGGGGGTGGGGGCGGGGGGGTGGGGGCCCGCGCAGACCCCCGCCATCGCTCGCACGGCGCGAGCACCGGCGCGCGGGCGGGCGCCCCCACCCGCTCGCTTAGGCTCGCACCCTCCCCCAAGTCTGGGGGAGGGTTGATGGGCCTGCACAAGAGGCCATGCTCCTCGAAGTTCAGGTCTCCCCCTCTCCACGCGCCCCGTGCGTTAGTTCCAGACGACGCGCAGGCGCCGGTGCGGCGCGCGGGGAGGGGGCCGGGGGGTGGGGCCGCCCGCGGTAGAACGCCGCCCCACGCACCAGCGTACTCCCTCTCCCACGGCAGTTTGTGGGAGAGGGACAGCGTGCCCCGCGGACGCGACGACAGTCGCGCGCCGCGGGGCGCGCAGGGTGAGGGCCCCCGCCAGCCGTTGACGCATCTCCCGTCCACGGGCTAACTTTCGGGTTTGCCCCGCGACACGTCGGCACCCAGACGGTTTCCGCGCGCGGGCACGCGAGGTACCGCAAGCTCCGGAGCTGTGCCGCACCCCCTGCTGATCGACTCCTTCCAGACCATCCCCGCCTTCCGGGAGCTGGCCGCGTCGCTGCCGCGCTCCGGCCAGGCGGTGCTGGCCACGGGGCTCGCGGGCTCGGCGCCGGTGATCATGGTGGCGTCGCTGCACCGCGTGCGGGCGGAGCGCATCTTCCTGCTGGTGGCGGAGGGGCCGGAGGCGGCGGAGCTGGCCACGGCGGACCTGGAGAGCCTGCTGGGCGAGGACGCCGTCTTCCTCTACCCCCAGCGCGAATCGCTCCCCTACGAGGAGGGCGAGCCGCACCTGGAGATCGGCGGCACCCGCGTGGAGGCGCTGGAGGCCCTGCTCTCCGGCCGCGCCCGGCTCATCGTGACCACCGCGCGCGCCATGCAGGAGCTGTCGCCCGCGGTGGAGGGGCTGCGCGACCTGCGGCTGGAGCTCCGCGCCGGCCAGCAGGTGCGCCTGCCGGAGCTCTCCGCCCGGCTGGAGGAGATGGGCTTCGAGCGCGTGGCCACCGTGGAGGAGGTGGGCCAGTTCGCGCTGCGCGGCGGCATCGTGGACGTGTTCGGCTTCGGCGCGCCGGAGCCGGCCCGCATCGAGTTCCTGGGCGACGAGGTGGAGAGCATCCGCTTCTTCGACATCCTCTCCCAGCTCTCGGTCAAGGCGGTGGACCACCTGCACCTGCTGCCGGTGGACCTGCGCCCCGCGGAGGCGGACGGCGCGTCCGCCGATCCCGCGCATCCCCCGTCCTCCCCCGGCGGCGGCGAGGGAGAGCGGCGCTCGCTGCTGGACTACCTGCCCGACGAGGCCCTCGTCGTCCACCTGGACGGCGCCGGCACCCGGGCGGAGCTGGAGCGCACCTGGGCGGAGGTGGCGCGCCTGCACGAGGCGGAGGTCAAGCGGGGGGCCAGGCCCGACGCGCCGGAGCGGCTGTTCCTGCCGCCGGCCCGCGCGGAGCAGCGCCTGTCCGCGTTCCCGCAGCTCTTCGTGGACGACGCGCCGGACTCCGCGCCGGTGCCGGTGGCCGCGCGCTTCCGGGCGCTGCCGCCGGAGGCCATCGACCGCGACATGGCCCGCCTGGGCGAGGTGCTGCGCGCCGGGGCCATGCGCGGCGAGCGCACGCTGGTGCTCTGCGACAACCAGGGCCAGCTGGAGCGCCTGCAGGAGCTGCTGGACGAGCTGCGCGTGGCGCGCACCGTGGAGCTGGGCATCGGCTCGCTGGCGGGCGGGTTCGTGATGGCGGACGCGGAGCCGCCGCTGCGCCTGCTGACGGACCACGAGATCTTCCGCCGCACGCGCCGCATCCGCCGGCGCCGCCGCTTCCGGGGCGGGGCGGCGCTGGAGAGCGTGGCCGCGCTCAAGCCCGGCGACTACGTGGTCCACATGGACCACGGCGTGGGGCAGTTCCGCCGCATGGAGCGCGTGCGGCTGGGCGAGGAGGAGTTCGAGACGCTGGTCATCGAGTACGCCGGCGGCGAGCTGCTGCGCGTGCCGGTGCACCGGGTGGACCTGATCGAGCGCTGGGTGGCGGAGGACGACGACGCGCCGCCGCCCAAGGTGCACCGCATCGGCGGGCGCGACTGGAGCCGGGCCAAGCAGCGGACCAAGAAGGCCATCGAGGAGATGACGGCCGAGCTGCTGGAGCTCTACGCCGCCCGCAGCGCGGAGAAGGGCTTCGGCTTCAGCCCCGACACGCGCTGGCAGCGCGAGATGGAGAGCGCCTTCCTCTTCGAGGACACGCCGGACCAGCGCCAGGCCACGGACGACGTCAAGCGCGACATGGAGAGCCCGCGCCCCATGGACCGCCTGATCTGCGGCGACGTGGGGTACGGCAAGACGGAGGTGGCCATCCGCGCGGCCTTCAAGGCGGTGCAGGACGGCAAGCAGGTGGCGGTGCTGGTCCCCACGACCATCCTGGCGGAGCAGCACCTGCACACCTTCAGCGAGCGCCTGGCGGACTTTCCCGTGCGCATCGAGGCGCTGAGCCGCTTCCGCACCGGCAGGGAGCAGGCGCGGGTGCTGGAGCGGCTGGAGGCGGGCGAGGTGGACATCGTGATCGGCACCCACCGCATGCTCAGCGGCGACGTCACGTTTCGCGACCTGGGGCTGATCGTGGTGGACGAGGAGCAGCGCTTCGGGGTCAAGCACAAGGAGCTGCTCAAGCAGCTGCGCAAGACGGTGGACGTGCTGACGCTGACCGCCACGCCCATCCCCCGCACGCTGCACTTCTCGCTGCTGGGGCTGCGCGACATGACGCTGATCCAGACGCCGCCCCGCGACCGGCAGCCGGTCATCACCCACGTGCTGCCGTGGACGGACGCCATCCTGGAAGACGCCATCCGGCGGGAGCTGGACCGCGGGGGCCAGGTGTTCTTCGTCCACAACCGGGTGGAGACCATCTCCGCCGTCGCGCAGAAGGTGCAGAAGCTGGTGCCGGACGCCTCGGTGGGCGTGGCGCACGGCCAGATGCGCGAGAAGGAGCTGGAGGCGGTGATGACCCGCTTTCTGGACGGGGAGACGGACATCCTGGTGGCCACGGCCATCATCGAGAGCGGGCTGGACGTGCCGCGCGCCAACACGCTGATCGTGAACCGCGCGGACCAGTTCGGCCTGAGCCAGCTCTACCAGATCCGCGGGCGGGTGGGCCGCAGCCACCACCGCGCCTTCTGCTACCTGCTGGTGCCGGACGAGATCCAGGAGGACGCGGAGAAGCGGCTGCGGGTGCTGGAGCACTACACGGAACTGGGCAGCGGCTACCGCATCGCGCTCAAGGACCTGGAGCTGCGCGGGGCGGGTAACATCCTGGGCCAGCAGCAGTCCGGCTTCGTGCACGCGGTGGGGCTGGACACCTACCTGCGGCTGCTGGAGGAGACCATCCGCCAGCTCAAGGGCGGCGCGGGAGACGGCAAGCCCCGCTACGCGGAGGCGTCGGTGGACGGCACGGCGCTGATCCCCGACCACTACGTGCCCGACGAGGCGCAGAAGCTCAACTTCTACCGCCGCCTGAGCCGCGAGCAGACGCTGGCCGGCATCGACGCCATGCGCCGCGAGCTGCGCGACCGCTACGGCCCGCCGCCGGAAGAGGTGGAGACGCTGCTGGGCACCGCGGCGCTGCGCCTGCTGGGCGGCGAGCTGGGCATCGAGCGCATCCTGGTGCGCCCGTGGGACGTGCGCATC
Organism: Longimicrobium sp.; assembly: GCA_035715345.1. GTDB lineage: Bacteria > Gemmatimonadota > Gemmatimonadetes > Longimicrobiales > Longimicrobiaceae > Longimicrobium. Next base: position 7,650 of record DASTLD010000161.1, on the reverse strand, counting down.
AACTTCCGCGGCGGCGTGGTGCCCCGCATGGCCGCGCTGCAGCGGGCGCTCACGGCGTGGCAGTTCGCCGTGGAGGTGCGCCGCGCGCTGCCCATGTCGCTCACGCTGACGCGGCACGGCACGGAGCCCATCCTGGGCACGCTGGTGTCCGCGCTGCGCGACCTGGCGGCGGACCCGGCGCGGGCGGCGTAGGAGCGACAAAAAGAAGTGCCTGGTGCGAAGTGCCTGGTGCCTGGTTGGCGCGGCACGAGCACCGGGCGTGAGGGACCAGGCAGCACGCCTGGAATGAAACAACTAGGCACTAGGCACTAGGAACCAGGCACTCGCTGTTTGGGCACTGGTGAACCAGGCACTCGCAGTTTTTACCGCGCGCCGGCAGCCCGGCCGCTACATTCCAACCCCGAGGAATCCGATGAAGTTTTCCCGCTGGGCGCTGGTTTCCGTGCTCGCCCTGGGGGCGTGCCGGGGCTTCGGCAGCGCCATGACCGCGCACACGGACGTCGTGGCGCGCGCCGCCGGCAAGGAGCTGAGCGTGGACGAGGCCGCGCAGCTCCTGGGCGCCAACCCGCAGATCCAGGCGGACCCGCAGTACGTGCAGATGCTGGCGGACCTGTGGGTGGACTACACGCTGCTGGCCACCGCCGCGGCGGAGGACACCACCCTCTCCGTGCTGGACATCGACGCGCTGATCGAGGAGGACCGCGAGGGCGAGACGGCGCGCCGCTTCCTGGAGCGGGAGATCCGGGTCGACACCGCCTTCACGGACGCGGAGCTGGCGCAGAAGTGGAGCACCGAGGGGCCGGGCGTGGAGGTCAAGGCCCGCCACATCCTGTTCCAGGCCGGCGCCGAGGCCCCCGCCGCCCAGCGCGACAGCCTGCGCCGCCAGGCGGAGGCGGTGCGCGCCCGCGCCGCCGCCGGCGAGGACTTCGCGGCGCTGGCCCGGCAGTACACCACGGAGCCCGGCGGCGCGGACCGCGGCGGCGACCTGGACTGGTTCGGCCGCGGCCGCATGGTGCCGCAGTTCGAGCAGGCCGCCTTCCGCCTGCAGCCGGGCCAGGTGAGCCCGGTGGTGGAGACGCCGTTCGGCTACCACGTCATCAAGGTGGAGGACCGCCGCGAGCAGCCGCTGGGCGAGAACCGGGAGCAGTTCCGCCAGCAGCTCGTGGCCAAGACCCGCAACGACGCGGTGACCGCCTACCTGGACTCGCTCAAGAAGACGAGCCGGCTGGAGGTGCGCCCCGGCGCGGTGGACCAGTTCAAGGAGCTGGCCGCGCAGGAGAACCTGAACGTGCGCGGGCGCGCCGCCGGCCGCGAGCTGGTCAGCTACCGCGGCGGCGAGGTGACCACCGGCGAGGTGGCCGAGGTGCTGGCGCGCATCCCCGCGCAGGCGCGCGCGGGCATCAAGGACGCGCCCGAGGAGCAGGTGTCGCAGTTCCTGGAGCAGCAGGGCATCCTGGAGTCGCTGCTGGCCTCCGCCCGCGAGAAGAACTTCCGCCTGCCGCCCGCGGCGGTGGACTCCATGCGCAAGGGCGCGCGCACGCACATCAGCCAGATCCTGCAGGTCACCGGGCTGGCCGGGCGGCGCTTTCCCAAGGGGCAGGCGGGCAACACGGCCATCCAGCAGGCGGTGCGGCAGCTCATGGAGGGCGCGGTGACCGGCCAGCGGCAGGTGCCGCCGCTGGGGCCGCTGGGGCTGGCGCTGCGCAAGTCGTACGGCGCGGACATCAACACCAGCACCTTCAACCGCGTGGTCGAGAAGCTGCGCAGCGTGCGCGCCACGCAGCCGCAGGTGGTGCCGCCGGCCGGCATGCCGGGCGGGCAGCCGGGCCAGCCGGGCGCCGCGCCGCAGGGCGGTCCGCCGCAGCCGGCGCCGCAGCCCGCCCCCCAGGGCGGGGCGCAGGGCCAGGCCCCCAAGCAGTGACGCGGGGGAACCCGCGGGCCGGCAACAGGATATAAGCGGCGGCCGGGAGCGGGGGGTCCGCTCCCGGCCGCGTTTTCCGTACACAAGGCTTCCCGTTTCTTCTATGCGTATCGCGCTCGCCCTCCTGCTCACCGCGCTGGCGGCCCCCGCGGCCCTGGCCCAGCCCGGCACCCAGCCCCGTCCCACGGGCGAGGAGCACTGGGACGGCGTGGTGGCCGTGGTGGGCGACACCGTGCTGCTGCGCTCCGACGTGGCCATCGCCATCGAGCAGGTCCGCGCCGGCGGGGGCACGGTGCCCACGGACCCGCAGGAGTACCAGCGCTTTCTCCGCGGCCTGACCGACGAGCTGGTCAACAACCTCCTGCTGGTGGAGGCGGCGCGCGACGCCGGCGAGGTCGTGGACCCCAACGAGATCGAGCAGACGGTCGACCAGCGCATCCGCGAGACGCGCGGCCGCTTTCCGACCGAGGCGGCCTTCGTGCAGGCGCTGGCGGAGGCGGGGCGCACGCCGGAGACCTACCGCGCGGAGCTGATCCGCCGCTTTGCCGACGAGACGCTGATCGCGCGCTTCACCGGCAAGCGCAAGCAGGCCATGGCGCCGCCGGCGGTCACCGAGCAGGAGATCCGCGAGTTCTTCGAGGCCAACCGCGCGCAGCTCGGCGCGCGCCCGGCCACCGTGTCCTTCCAGCAGGTGCTGGTGCGCCCGGAGCCCGGCGACTCCGCGCGGGCCGCGGCGCTCAAGACGGCGGAGACGGTGCTGGAGGAGCTGGGCAAGGGCGCGGAGTTCGAGGTGCTGGCCCGCCGCTACGGCATGGACGCCACCAACGAGCGCGGCGGGGACCTGGGGTGGTTCCGCCAGGGGCAGATGGTGCGCGCCTTCGACCAGGTGGTGTTCGCCATGCGGCCCGGGCAGGTCAGCGGCATCGTGCGGACGGAGTTCGGCTTCCACATCATCAAGCTGGAGAAGGTGCGCGGGCCGGAGCGGCAGGCCCGCCACATCCTGATCCGCGCGGAGGTCGGGCAGGCGGACATCGACCGCGCCCGACAGCGCGCGGACTCGGTGGCCGCGGCGGCGCGCGGCGGGGCCTCGATGCAGGACCTGGCCGCCGCCTACGAGACGCCGGACGAGGTGCGCTTCCAGGCGGACGTGCCGGTGGACCGCCTGCCGGCGGAGGTGGCGGCGGTGTTCCAGGGGGCGCAGACGGGCGCGGTGGTGGGGCCGGTGGAGGTGGCGGGCGGGCCCACGACGGCCTTCGCGGTGGCACGCATCACCGGGCGGCAGGAGGCGGGCGAGTACACGGTGGACGACGTGCGCGACCTGATCCTCCGCGAGATCCGCGAGGCCAAGCTCAACCAGCGCATCGTGGAGGAGCTGAGGCGCGACATGCACGTGGCCGTCAACCTTTGAGCGAGCCGCTGCGGCTGGACGTCCTTCTCCACCGCCTCTGCCTGACCAAGAGCCGCAGCGAGGCCAAGGCGGCGTGCGAGGCGGGGGCGGTGTCGCTGGACGGCCGCCCGGCAAAGGCCAGCGACGCCGTGCAGCCGGGGCGGCGGGTGGTGATCCGCTACCCGTCGCGGCTGCTGGAGGTGGAGCTGGGCGAGCTGCCGGGCAAGAGCACGTCGAAGAAGGCGGCGCGGGAGATGTACCGGGTGATCCGGGACGAGCGGGTGCGCGAAGAATTGTTCTGAGCGCACCCGTTTTTTGGGGCTCACGCAGAGACGCGGAGGACGCGGAGAGAGAACGCGGAGAGCCCGCTCGCGGCGCAGGCGCCCCCACCCGGGCTCGCATTACTCGTCCACCCTCCCCCAAGTCCGGGGGAGGGTTATTTTGTCCTCGCGACACGGCCGGCCACCACGTATCACCCCATCGCCCCTGATGCCCCAGCGCCCCCGCATCGCGATCACGCTCGGCGACCCGCGCGGCATCGGACCCGAGGTCGTCGGTGCGGCGTTGGAGGACGCGGAGGTGGTTGCGGCCGCGGAGTACGTGCTCGTCGGGCCGGAAGCGCTGCTGCGCGGGTCGGGCGACGTGGCGGTGGGGCGATGGGAGGCGGCGGACGGCGCGGCGGCCGCGGGGCGCATCGCGGGGGAGGCCATCCGGCGCGGGACGGAGCTGGCGCTGGCGGGCGAGGTCCAGGCGCTGGTGACGGCGCCGATCGAGAAGAACGCCTTCCGCGCGGGCGGCTGGCACTTTCCCGGGCACACGGAGATGCTGCGCGACCTGGCCGGCGTCCCCGAGGTGGCCATGATGATGGCCGCCGAGCGCACGGCCCTGGGGGGCGCCCTGCGCGTGGTGCTCGCCACGACGCACATCGCCCTGCGCGAGGTGCCGGCGGCGCTCTCCCCCGCCCTGCTGGTGCGGCAGGCGGCGCTGGTGCACGCGTCGCTGGCGGAGCACTGGGGCATCGCGGCGCCCCGCATCGCCCTGTGCGCGGTCAATCCCCACGCCAGCGACGGCGGCCTGTTCGGCGACGAGGAGGCGCGCGTCGTGGAGCCGGCGCTGGCGGAGCTGCGGGCGATGGGCATCGCGGCGGCGGGGCCGGTGCCGGCGGACACCGTCTTCACCCGCGCGGTGCGGGGCGAGTTCGACTGCGTCATCGCCCCCTACCACGACGTGGGGATGGCCGCGTTCAAGACGGCGGCGTTCGGCGCGGGGGTCAACGTGACCCTGGGGCTGCCCTTTCCCCGCACGTCGCCGGACCACGGGACGGCGCTGGACATCGCGGGCACCGGCAGGGCGGACCCGTCGTCCATGAAGGAGGCTATCCTCCTCGCGGCCCGGCTGGCCCGGCGTTTTGACAGGGGGCCGCGGCGCGACTAAATTCTTGCTCCGTCCCCTCTTGTAACTCTCCCGCGGCACTTTCGCGCGTGATCCGACTCGCTTCGGTCTACAAGGAGTACCCGCGCTCGGGGCTTGCCCTGCGCGACGTGACCCTGCACGTCCGCAAGGGCGAGCTGGTGTTCCTGACGGGCCACTCCGGCTCCGGCAAGAGCACGCTGCTGCGCCTGGTGCAGATGGCCGAGTTCCCCACCCGGGGCGAGGTCAAGGTGTCCGGCTACGACTCGCTGAGCGTGCGCCGGCGCGACATTCCCCTCCTGCGCCGCAAGCTGGGCGTGGTCTTCCAGGACTTCCGCCTGCTGCGCGACCGCACCGCGGAGGAGAACGTGGCCTTCGCGCTGGAGGTCACCGGCACCAAGCGCACGCTGATCGGCCCGCGCGTCAACAAGCTGCTGACGCAGGTGGGCCTGGCCCACAAGGCCCGCGCCTACCCGGACGAGCTGTCCGGCGGCGAGCGGCAGCGCGTGGCCATCGCGCGGGCGCTGGCCAACGAGCCGCTGGTGCTGCTGGCGGACGAGCCCACCGGCAACCTGGACGCCTGGGCGGCCAAGGGCGTCTTCGAGCTGTTCCGCGAGATCAACTCCATGGGGATGACCATCCTCATGGCCACCCACGACCTGAACCTGGTCCGCGCCCACCCGGAGTACCGCGTGGTGGAGCTGGCGCACGGGTCCATCGAGTACGACTCGGCTGCGGCGGCGGTCGAGGCGGGGAGGGCGTAGCGCCGTGCCCTACGCCCTGCGTGAGGCGCTCAGCGCCATCCGCCGCACCCCGCTGCTGACGGCGCTCTCCGTCATCGCCATCGGCTTCTCGCTCTTCGTCATCGGCCTGTTCGCGCTCACCACCTTCAACATCCGCCGCGCCATCGAGCGGGTGGAGGAGAAGGTGGAGATCGTGGCCTACCTGACGGACGCCACCACGCCCGCGCAGCTCCAGCTGGCCCAGGACGAGGTCCGCCAGCTCCCGGAGGTGCAGGCGGTCAAGTACGTCACCAAGACGGAGGCGCTGGCCACGGCCATGGAGGAGATGGAGGAGTTCCGGGACGTGTTCACGGACCTGGAGAACAACCCCCTCCCCGCCTCGCTGGAGGTGCGCCTCAAGCCCGGCAGCCGCTCGCCCACGTCCGTGGAGAAGGTCGCCAGGCGTGTCGGCGTCTATCCCTTCGTGGAGGACGTGCGCTACGGCAAGGACTGGGTCAACACCATCCACACGCTGCGGCGGATCGCGGGCGGCGTGGCGCTGGTCATCGGCGGGGCGTTCGCCCTCGTGGCGGCCATCGTGATCGCGACGGCGGTGCGCATCACCGTGTTCGCGCGGCGCGAGGAGATCGGCATCATGCGGCTGGTGGGCGCCACCGACGGCTTCGTGCAGCGGCCGTTCCTGCTGGAGGGGCTGGCGGCGGGGCTGATGGGGGGAATGCTGGCCGCGGCGCTCACCTTCTTCACCTTCCGCCTGCTCAGCGGCACCTTCGACGTGCAGTGGATGCCGGGCGCCTGGGTGGGGGTGGTGGTCGTGGCCGGGACGGTGTTCGGCCTGCTCTCCAGCGTGGTGGCGGTGCGCCGCCACCTGTCGCAGGTGCAGTGATGCGCCGCGCGGTCGCGGTGCTGCTGCTGGCCGCCGCCGCGCTGCCGTGGGCGGCGGGCGCGCAGCAGCAGGAGATCGGCGACAGCCAGCGCCGGCTGCAGGAGATCCGCCGCGAGCGCCAGCAGCTTCGCCGCGAGCTGGACCGCATCCGCGGGCAGACGCGCGACGTGTCCGCGGAGATCCGCAACATCCAGCGCCAGCAGACGGTCAGCGCCACCCTGCTGCGCGAGATCAACCTGCAGCTGCAGGACACGGAGAAGCAGATCGAGGAGACCACGCTGGAGATCCTCGACACCCAGCGCGAGCTGGCGGAGAAGCGCGCCGTCCTCAACCGCCGCCTGCGCGACATCTACAAGCGCGGCCCCGCGCACGAGCAGCAGGTGCTGCTGACCGCGAACTCCTTCAGCGACCTGCTGAACCGCTACAAGTACCTGCACCTGGTGACCCGCCGCGACCGCGGGCTGGTGACGCAGGTGTCGCAGCTCGCGCGCGAGCTGCAGATGCGCGAGCGCGAGCTGCGCCGCAGCTTCACCGACATCCAGTACCTGCAGAACGAGCGCGCGCAGGAGAACGCCACCCTGGCGGAGCTGCGCAGCCAGCGCGGCGCCACGCTCAGCAGCCTGCGCACCAACGAGCGCACCGCCACGCGCCGGCTCGAAGCCCTGGCCCGCGACGAGCGCCGCATCACCAACCTGCTTGCGGAGCTGGAGCGCCGCCGCCGCGAGGCGGAGGCGCGCGAGCGCGAGCGCGTGGCCGCCGCCGGCGCCGCCGGGCGGCCCACCACGTCGCGCACGCCCGCGTCCACCATGACCACGGCGGACCTGGGCAACCTGGACTGGCCGGTGGGCGGGCGCGTGGTCTACAACTACGGCCGCGCCACGCTGCCCAACGGCACCGCCATCCGCCACAACGGCATCGGCATCGCCGCGGCGGCGGGCACGGCGGTGCGCGCGGTGGAGGGCGGCACCGTGGAGATGGCCGCCCCCTTCGAGGGGTACGGCCCCACCGTGGTGGTCAGCCACGGCGGGGGATACTATTCGCTCTACCTGTACCTCAAGGACATCAGCGTCCGCCCGGGCGCCACGGTGACCAAGGGTCAGGTGGTGGGCACGGTGGGCGGCGAGGGCACGCCGGAGGGCAGTCACGTGGAGTTCCAGATCCGCGCGCCCGGCGGCGGCGCCGTGGACCCGCTCACCTGGCTGCGCGGCCGCCGCTAGCGGAATGCCCCTGCCGCCGGTCTACGGCCACGCGGACGCGCGCGCCATGCTGGCCGGCGCCGCGCGCGCCGGCAACCTGTCCCAGTCGC
>DASTLD010000160.1:0-5268 GCA_035715345.1 Longimicrobium sp. | reverse complement strand
GCGGCCGGGGCGCAGCCGGGCGCGGCGGGACGGAAGGTGAGCGCCGCGTACGCCTTCGGCGAGCGGCCGGCGGACGCGCCCGCGCGCAACGTGATCGCCGTCCTGCGCGGCGGCGACCCGGCGCTGCGCGGCGAGTACGTGGCGATCAGCGCGCACAACGACCACGAGGGCATCGCGCGCGCGGCGGTGGACCACGACAGCGCCATCGCCTACAACACCGTGATGCGGCCGCAGGGGGCCAACGACCCGGTGGGCCGGCCGACCCCGGGGCAGTCCGCGCGCATCGCGCAGCTTCGCGACAGCCTGCGCGCGCTGCGCCCCCCGCGCCGCGACTCCATCTTCAACGGCGCGGACGACGACGGCTCCGGCACGGTGACGCTGCTGGAGATCGCGCAGGAGCTGGCCTCGCGGCCGGAGCGGCCGCGGCGCTCGGTGCTCTTCATCTCCCACACGGCGGAGGAGGGCGGGCTGCTCGGATCGGAGTGGTTCACGGACCACCCCACGGTGCCGCGCGAGTCCATCGTCGCCCTGCTCAACATGGACATGGTGGGGCACGGCCGCGCGACGGAGGTGGCGCACGGCGGTCCGTACTCCATCCAGATGATCGGCGCGCGGCGGCTGTCCAGCGAGCTGGGCGCGGCCATCGAGGCGGTGAACGCGCGCCGGCAGCGGCCCATGGACATCGACTACTCCTGGGACACGCCGGGGCACCCCGCCAACCGCTACTGCCGCAGCGACCACTTCATGTACGCGCGGTACGGCATCCCCATCACCTACTTCTCGCTGGGGTACCACCCGCACTACCACATGGTGACGGACGAGGCGGAGTACATCGACTACGAGCACATGTCGCACGTGGGCACCTTCCTGCGCGACATCGCGCTGGAGCTGGCCAACCGCGACCGCCGCCCCGTGGTGGACGGCCCGCGCCAGGACCCCAACGCCCCCTGCCGGCAGTAGAAGTGCGTGAGTGCGTGAGTGCGTGAGTGCGTGAGTGCGTGAGTGCGTGAGTGCGTGAGTGCGTGAGTGCGTGAGTGCGTGAGTTTCCCGCACTGATCGGCGGTAACGACGCGCCGCCCCTCTCCGATCATCCGGGGAGGGGCGGCTGCCTCATGCGATCCTGTCTGTGCCACGCGGGGATCTTCGCCCTCTCCCACGCCTGTTTGTGGGAGAGGGACAGCGTGGACCGACGAACGCGACGAAGTCGCGCGCCGGCGGCCCACGCAGGGTGAGGACCGACGCCGTCCAGTTCCGGCGTGAACTGTGCGCCCATAGCTGTGCGCGCCGCACGAGTTTAGCCCATTCGGCGCGCGGCCATTTTCAAGCACGTGACGTTTCGTTAGCTTCAGCGTCAAACCCCCCGCAGTCTCCTTCCCGGCGGTACGTGCCGCGCCCCCCTTCGCGCGGCACCGCCCCACGGAGCAGGTCCTTCCCCACCGGCACACGGAACCCCACGCCGCCCCCGATGGTCCCGCGCCCGTCCCTGCACGTCCCGTCCACCCACTCCGCGTCCGGCACCGCGCCCGACGAGAGCTTCGAGCGCCTGGCCGCGCTGGCCGGCCGGCTGCTGGGCGCCCCGGTGGCCGTGGTGTCACTGGTGGACGCGGAGCGGCCGTTCGCCACGGGCGGCAACGGGGGATGGCGGGCGCGGCGCGAGGCCCCGCTGGCGCGCTCGCTGTGCCGCGTTGCCGTGGAGGGCGGCCAGCCGCTGGCGCTGCGCGACGCGCGCGAGCACCCCGCGCTGCGCGACGACCCGGGCCTGTGGCTGGGCGAGGTGGGCTACCTGGGCGTGCCGTTCCGCTACGCGGACGGGCGCGTGGCGGGCAACCTGTGCGTGGCGGACGTCAAGCCGCGCGACTGGACGCCGGACGAGGTGCAGACGCTGTCGGGGCTGGCGGACTTCGGGGCGCTGCTGGCGGACGCGCGCCGCGAGCGGCCGGGGCTGGAAGAGGCGCTGGCGCTGGCCGCGCGCACGGTGCGCAAGGCGGTGCCGCTGCGCATGCTCAAGAAGGCGGTGGAGACCATGCAGCTCGGGGTCACCATCACCGACACGCACGGCCGCATCCTGTACAGCAACCCCGCCGACGCGCGCATGCACGGCTACTCGGCAGAGGAGCTGGTCGGGAAGCACGCGCGCCTGTTCGCCCCCGCGGAGCACGCGCGGCCGCTGGCGCCGGAGCGGCTGGAGCAGGTGTCCAGCTGGAGCCGCGAGACGGTGAACCTGCGCAAGAACGGCACGCTGTTCCCCGTGCTGCTGCGCTCGGACGTGGTGCACGACCGCGCGGGGCGGCCCATCGGCTTCGTGACCTGCTGCGAGGACCTGACCCAGCGCAAGCAGCTCGAGCGCGAGCTGCTCCGCAACGCCTTCTACGACCCCGTCACCGGCTTTCCCAACCGCGGGCTGCTGCAGCACCGGATGGAGCTGGCGCTGGACCGCGCCCGCCGCGAGAACCACCGCTTTGCCGTGCTGGCCGTGGAGCTGGACCGCATCCAGCTCGTCAACGAGGGCCTGGGCCGCGCCGCCGGCGAGGAGCTGCTCTCCGCCGCCGCGCACCGCCTGCGCGACTGCGTGGGCGCGGAGACGCTGGTGGCGCACGTGGCGCCGGACCAGTACGCCATCCTGCTGGAAGAGGTGGGCGGCATCGGCGAGGCCACGCGCGTGGCGGAGTGCGTGCGCCGCTCCATGGGCGAGCCCTTCCGCCTGTCCGGGCGCGAGGTGTTCACCGGCGCCAGCATCGGCGTGGTGCTGAGCGGCGCGAGCTACGAGCGCGCGGACGACGTGCTGCGCGACGCCGGCATTGCCATGGTGCGCGCGCGCGAGGCGGCGGACGGGCAGTACCACCTGTTCGACCCCGCCATGCACGCGGAGGCCATGGCCCGCCTGCACCTGGAGACGGACCTGCGCCGGGCGCTGGAGCGCGGCGAGCTGCGCGTGTACTACCAGCCCATCGTGGACCTGCAGACCGGCCGCATCGCCGGCTTCGAGGCGCTGGCCCGCTGGCAGCACCCGGAGCGCGGGCTCATCCTGCCGGACGACTTCATCCCCCTGGCGGAGGACACGGGGCTGATCCTGCCGCTGGGCATGTGGGTGCTGGAAGAGGCCTGCCGCGCCATCCGCCGCTGGCAGGGCCTGCCCGGCCACGAGCGGCTGAAGATGGCCGTCAACCTCTCGCCCCGGCAGTTCCACCAGGCGGACCTGGTGCAGCGCGTGGAGCAGGTGCTGCGCGACACCGGCGTCCCCGCGGGCACGCTGGAGCTGGAGATCACGGAGAGCACCATCCTCCAGCACACCAACGGCGTGTTCGACACGCTGCAGCGGCTCAAGGACCTGGGCGTGCGGCTGCACGTGGACGACTTCGGCACGGGATACTCGTCGCTCAGCTACCTGCACCGCCTGCCGCTGGACGCGCTCAAGATCGACCGCAGCTTCGTGCTGGGCGAGGGCAACGGCAGCCTGCAGCTGGTGCGCACCATCGTGGCCATGGCGCACGCGCTGGGGGTCAAGGTGGTCACGGAGGGCGTGGAGACGGCGGAGCTGCTGGGCGAGCTGCGCGCGCTGGACTGCGAGTACGGGCAGGGCTTCTTCTTCTCGCGCCCGGTGGACGCGGCGGAGATCGAGCGGCTGTTCGTGGAAAACCCCTCCTGGTAGCCGTCACGGCAGCCGGCCGCCGGGCGTTCTGGGGGGGTTGACCGTATCGGATCCCGAGCACAGGTTGCCGCGCATGCGCCCGACCGTCCTCTCCCTGACCGCGTTGCTGCTGGCGGGATGCAGCGGCGCGGACCTGCTCCCCCCGGGGCTCGACCGCGACGTCCTTCCCTGCGCGGAGCCCGCCCCGCTGACCAACCAGCCGCAGCCGGGGCTGGAGGACAGCTTCCTGATCGTGTACCGAGAGGGCGTCGACCCCGTTGCCGTCACCGCGGCGCTGGAGGCGAAGTACGGCTTCGAGGCAACGTACGTCTACCAGTACGTCTGGCCGGGCTTTGCCGCGCGGCTGCCCCGCGCCACGCTGAACGGGCTGCGCTGCGAGCCCGAGGTGTCGCGCGTGTCCCATGACGCGTGGGTCGGCCCCGCCGGCTGAGGGCGCCACGACGGGCGATTCGTCCCGCGGAGACGGCGGGGTGATGGATGATCGGAGGGGCGCGGGAGATGCCAATCTCCCGCGCCCCTTTCGTCTGCCCGCGCGGCGCGGCATCATGCCGGGCGACCCCTGCTCACCCTTCCCCCGCCGGGCGATGCGTACCAGCGACGCCGATTCCGCACCCGCGCCCCCGCCGCGGCGCCCCCCGCCGGGCGGCGGCGAGCCCCCGACGCCGGTGGGCGCCGGCGCGTGGGAGTATCGCGGGCGGTGGGCGCTGGTGACCGGGGCGTCCTCCGGCATCGGGCAGGAGTTCGCGAAGGCGCTCGCCGCGCGGGGGATGAACGTCGTGCTCTGCGCGCGGCGGCGGGACCGGCTGCTGGACCTGGCGCGCTCCCTGGAGGCGGAGCACGCCGTCCGCGCGGACGTGGTGGACGAGGACCTGTCGCGCGACGGCGCCCCCGCCCGCGCCTGGGCCCGGGCCGCCGAAGGGCGCGACATCCACCTGCTGGTCAACAACGCCGGGATCGGCGCGCACGGCCGCTTCGACGAGCTGCCGCTGGACCGCCAGCGCGAGATGGTGCGGCTGAACTGCGGCGCCGTGCTCGAGCTGACGCACCTGGCGCTCGGCGACATGCTGCCGCGCGGGAGCGGGGGGATCGTGAACGTGGCCTCGGTGGTCGCGTTCCAGCCGGTGCCGTACAAGGCCGCGTATGCCGCCACCAAGGCGTTCGTGCTGTCGCTGTCGGAGGCGCTGGCGGAGGAGAACCGGGGGAGCGGCGTGCGCATCCTGGCGCTCTGCCCCGGACCCACGCCCACGGAGTTCCAGGAGCACGCCGGCAGCCGCGTGCACCCCGGCAAGCCCGGCTTCAAGCACCCGCGCGAGGTGGTGGAGGCCGGCCTGCGGGGGCTGGAGCGGGGCAAAACGCACGTCGCGCCGGGCCTGGTGAACACGGTCGGCACCGTGCTCGGGCGCCTGGTGCCGATGCGGCTGGCGGCGCGGGTTGCGGGGCGGCTGGGGTAGGGGCCCTCACCCTGCGTGCCCCGCGGCGCGCGACTCCGTCGCGTCCGCGGGGCACGCTGTCCCTCTCCCACAAACTGCGTGGGAGAGGGCGAAGGCTGGTGTGCGGAGCGGCCGTCCGTTCAGGGGCCAGACCTGCGCGGCCGGCTGCCACATGCGCCGGAACCAACA
>DASTLD010000159.1:0-9636 GCA_035715345.1 Longimicrobium sp. | reverse complement strand
CCGGAGGAGCGGGCGCGCTTCGTCGTGGAGAGCTCCTCCCATCTACTCTGTACAAAAGACTGGCGCACCTCCTCGCACGTGATATCTTGAAAGGAGCTTTTCAGTGATCGCAGCAGCCGAATGCACCACGCCCCTCGACAGGAGTTCCTATCGAGGGGCGGTGGCCTTTCCCCGGAACCATCACCACCTCCCCTTGCAGGGGGTGGGAGAGGATCTCCCGGGGCTTGATGAACAACTATAGCAGACCTGCCCGGAAAAGGCAACGTGAAATCCTTGGAACAACTTAGGTCTGCTCTATCAGAGAATCGCCTGCGGCTAGGATTCAGAAATTCGCCAGTCGAGGCGGACTCCACAACAATTGCCAGGCACCTCTACAACCTGTCGCTCTGCGAAGCGATGTACCCGGTCCTGCAAACGGTGGAAATCTCCCTCCGCAATCGCGTGCACGAGGTTCTCTCCACACATTACTCGCCTGGAGTTCCCACCGGCGGGCCCGGAGCACTGCACTCACGAAGCTGGCTTGATGCGATGCCGCCCATCCTCGGACCGTGGGAGCAGGACGAAGTGCTGAAGGTGAAAAAGCGGCTCGGGGCCGAGAAGAAGGCCGTAACGCCAGACCGGCTGATCGCAGGGCTGTCGTTGGGGTTTTGGGCGGCGCTGTTCACGCGGCGATACGAGATCAGCCCTATCTCATCGTACACCGCCACTGCGGGCCGGCCCACCGCCTTCTGGCCCCGGCACCTGCGCGCGGTCTTTCCAGCGCTCCCGAAGCGGTTCGCGACGCGGAGTCACGCCTACACTGTGCTCCGCAACCTCGCGGACCTGCGCAATCAGGTGTTCCATCACCGGCCGATTTGGCGTCTTCCCTTGAACGCATTACACGTGAGCGCGACAGAAGTGATCGGATGGATCAGCCCAGACCTGCGGGATCTCACGGTCACCATGGACCGGGTGCCCCAGGTCGTCGCGAAGGGCGTCGCTGGATTCGAAACCGATCTCGCTGTATTCCTGGCGACCTGATCACGCGGGAGAGCACCTCAGAACTTCCACCCGAGCAGGTTCCAGTAGGCCAAGTAGGCGACGAACCCGAGGGCGATCACCGTGAACGCGGCGTGCACGGCGATCTCCGCCGGTCCCTTCTCTTGCCGCAGCTTCCAGCCTGACCAGGGGAGGGCGATGACGGCCAGCAGCGCCGCCGCCACGCCCAGCGCCAGGGCGATGCGGACGAGCGGCGGCGGGCCGAGGAGCATGCCCGTGGCGCGGGAGGCGCGGAAGCCGAGGAAGAGCAGCACCAGGAACAGCAGGTTGAGCGCGGACACGAATTTCCGCAGACGCCGCGCGCGAGCGGACCAGGCGCCGGCCACCGACTGCCGAAGCACGCCGCCGGTCCCGCCGCGCGGGCCGAGGAACGGCGCGGCCAGGAAAGCGAGCACGAACACGTACAGCAGCGCCTGGTGCAGCGAGGCGGCCTGCCACCATGCCACCCGCTCCCACGCCACGTTGCCGCCGAACGGGTCCGTCTGCAATAGCCACCGCACCCGCCCGCGCCGGTCGCGGACGAACGCGACGATCTCCTCGCCCTCCGCCTGGCGGTAGTGCAGCGGCGACGTCTCGCGCAGGCGCATGCGGAACAGCGTGATCGTGCCGTCCGGGTGCGCGGTGACGCTCACGTCGCCGGCGCGGAGTACGCCGGCGCGCTCCAGGTTGCCGCGCGCCGCGCTGGCCATGCGGTAGCTGCCGGCCAGCTCCCGCGCGCGCGCCGCGGCGCCGGGCGCGGGGACGTAGCGCGCGGGCGGCGGGGGGGCCGGCGGCGCGGGCAGGTAGCGGTCCGCGAAGGCGCGGAACACGACGCGCACCACCTCGCCGTCGTAGCCGTTGTCGGAGACGAACAGGCCGGTGCGCTCCCGCGGCCACAGGTACACGCCGCTCATGAAGCCGCGGATGCCGCCGCTGTGCCCGAACCCGCGCCGCCCGTTCTCCCAGGTCTCGTACAGGCCGTACGCCCACCCCGGCATCGCATCGTCCATCCGCAGGCGCGGCACGAGCTGCGGCGACGCGGGCGCCTCCAGTTGCGCGATCATCCATCGCCCCATGTCCGCGGCCGTGGTGTTGAGGCCCGCCGCGGGAGAGACGTGCGGGTGCATCACCACCGCCCGCACCGGGCCGCCGCGCCGGGGCTCGTATCCCACCGCCGCGCGGCGCAGCGCATCGCCCTCCAGGCGGTAGCCGCTGCTCGTCATCCCCACCGGACGGAAGACGTGATCGCGCATGTAGCGCTCGAACGGCATGCCGGAGGCGCGCTCCACCACCAGCCCCAGCAGCGCGTAGCCGTGGTTGGAGTAGCGCGTCACCCGGCCGGGGCGGTGGATGACCGGCGGCAGGTCGCGGCGCAGGTACTCCGCCAGCGGCAGCATCCCGTCCGCCGTCGCCGCGGCGGTGCCGGTCAGGCGCACGTCCAGCCCGCCCGTGTGCGTCAGCAGGTGCCGCACGCGGACCTGGCGCGCATAGCGGCCGCGCAGCATCCCGCGCCCCACGTAGCGCTCCACCGGCGCGTCCAGGTCGATGCGGCCCCGCGCCGCGAGCTGCAGCACGGCCGTCGCGGTCAGCGGCTTGGCGACGGAGCCGACGCGGAACACGGTGGACTCCGGCACCACCGGCCGCCGCGTGGCCTGGTCCGCCATGCCGTAACCCTTCGAGAACACGATGCGCCCCTCGTGCACCACCGTGACCACGATGCCGGGCACGCCGTACTCGCGGATCTCGATGCCGATCACCGAGTCCATCAGCGCCTCCAGCCCCGGCAGCGGCTCGGCCTGCGCCTGCGCGCGTGCGGGTGCCGCAGTGGCGATCAGCAGGATCGGCAGGAGCGAGAGGAATAGGCGCGGGCGCATCGGCGGGATGGAGCGGGCGGGTGGTGAGTATAACTCTACATAGACGATCCGGCGGCGGCGCTTCTGACGGCGATCACGTGACTGCCTGCGGCGGTCGATAGATCCATCCCTCCAGCTCCACCACGTCGCGGGGGATGCGGCCGCGCGCGGGCTGGCGCAGGTCCTCGCGGCACAGCCACGCGATCAGGCAGGCGATGCAGGCGTCGCGCGCGTCCTCCAGCGTGCACGCGGTCGCCTCCAGCGAGGGATGGTCGAAGCTCATGAACGGCCGCAGCCCCGCCGGCCGCGCCCGCACCTCGCCCGGGCGCAGGGGCACGCGCGAGCCCTTCAATCCCAGGTCCTTGACCGCGCCGGAGGGATAGACCTCCAGGATGGCGACCATCGCATCGCTCCGCGGCGCCTGGGGCAGGATGGCGACGTCCGCAGCGTCGCGCAGTTCCCACAGGAAGCGCATGCCCTCCACCGTCTGGCGGTACAGGCGCAGGTCCAGCGGGGGCAGCGCGCCGCCGGTGTCGCAGGCGCGGGGCTTCTTGTGCGCGTCCGGCATGGCCTCGCGCACCTCGTCCGGCGGGCGGTCCGCCACCCACGACGCCACGCCGCGCCAGCTCCGCTCGCGCAGGTCCGGGATGCGGTCCACCGCCTCCGACGGCAGGCCGAAGGGGAAGTCCGCGCCCCACAGGATCGGCTCCCCCTCCGCCGCGCCGGTGTGGCGGCGCCAGCCCTCCGCCACGAACCACCCCAGGTCCGCGCGGAACGGCTGCGGGCAGAGGGAGACGATGCACAGCTTGCCGTCGCGCTCTTCGCCAACCGCCGTCCACAGGTTGGAGAGCGGCTCCTTGGCTCCCGAGAAGTCGATGCCGCCGAACCAGCGGAAGCCGCTCATCGCCCCGCCTCCCCGCCCCGCCGCAGCTCGCCGCGCGCGATGCGGCCCAGGAACGCGTCCGTCCGCGCCGCGCTGCCCGGCATGGAGACGGGGCGATGGCCGCCGTCCGGGTAGCGATGGTACTCGTGCGGCGGCGAGCCCGCGGAGCGCGAGCGCAGGGCCGCGTCGATGCGCTCGCCGTGCGCCACGGGCACCTCGTCGTCCAGCATGCCGTGGTGGATCATGGCGGGCGGCAGGCGCTCCGCGAAGTAGGCGGCGCTGCGGCGCACCAGCTCCAGCCGCGCGCGCTCCACGGTGGTGCGCCCGTCGCGCAGCGCAAAGAGCACGCTGTCCGCCAGGTAGCCGGCGCCGGGCAGGCGCGCCACGCGGCTGCGGATGGCGCGCTGCGCCAGGCGCCGCACCTCCGGCAGCAGGAAGTCCGTGGGCGCGGCCCAGGTCACCACGCCCTGCACGCGCGGGTCGCGCGCGGCCATCAGCAGCGCCACGCCCCCGCCGCGGCTGCGCCCCAGCACCGCAACGCGCGACGGATCCGCCTCCGGCACGTGCTCCAGCACGCCGCCGAGCAGCGCCATGGCGTCGTCCACGTCGCGGTCCCAGGGACTGGGCGGGCCCTCCGAGCGGTACCAGCGCAGCGGCGCCGCGATCAGCCGCTCGGAGCGGAAGGAGGGCACCACCTGCACCCACCCGCGCGCGGCGGCGCCCTGGCGGAAGAACTGGTAGCGCGTGGCGCCCGCGTCGCCGCCGTGCGCCACCACCAGCACGGGCAGCCGCCGCCCCGCGCCGCCGGGCGGGATGCGCACCAGGCCGTAGTGCCGGAACCCGTCCACCACGTGCGAGACGGCCAGCGTGCGCCCCTGGCCGCGGTCCTCGTGGCGCCACTCCACGCGCCAGCCGCGCACGCCCGTGTCGCGCGCCGCCCAGTCCGCGCGCACCGCCGCCAGCTCGCTAGCGCGCGGCGGGGCAAAGAGCGCGTCCAGCAGCTCGCCCGCGGCGGCGGGGCTCGGCGGCGTGGCGCACCCCGCCAGCAGGGGGATGGCGAGCACCGCCGCGCGGCGACAGGCCACGCGGCACGCGGAGAAGATCCTTCGGTCGCGCCGGAGTCTGGCGTGGGAGGGGGTTCCGCGAGGCGCTCCCTCAGGATGACAACCGGGCGGATTCACTCGATTGTCATCCTGAGGGAGGCGCCGACAAGATCCTTCCGGTTCGACCTACACTGGCGCCGACCGAAGGATCTTGCCCGCGTGGGCAGGGGCCGGCCGCGTGAACGCAACGCCGTCAGCAAGTCAGCGGGGGGTGATGCCGCGGTACCACTCCACGAGCTCCGGGCGGCGCTCCCGGTTCCAGAAGCTCTCCTGCGCCATCAGCGCCTCGATCTCCGCGATCTCACGCGGGGCGTGCTCCGTGATGCGCTCCAGCCCGCGCTCGGTGACGAAGTAGTCGTCCTCGATGCGCACGCCGATGTTGCGGTAGCGCTCCACCACCGGGCGCAGGCGGGCGATCAGGGCGCGGTTGCCCGACGTGTCCGGCAGGTAGTCCAGCACGTCCGCGCGCACGTAGATGCCCGGCTCGATGGTGAACGCGCTGCCGACCCTGAAGCCGCCGTGGTAGTTGCCGTACGACGCCTCCGGGTCGTGCACGTCCAGGCCGATGCCGTGCCCCAGCCCGTGCATGAAGAACAGGCGGTACTGCGCGCACCTCTGCCCCTGGCCGCAGTCGTACGTGGCCGTGGCGCTCTCGATCAGCCCCAGCCGCGCCAGCCCCTCGCTGACCACGCGCGCCGCCGTCTGCGCGAGGGCGTTGTACGGCACGCCCGGCCGCACCTGCTCCTCCGCCGCCTTCTGCGCCGCCAGCACGATCTCGTAGATCTGCCGCTGCTCGGGGCTGAAGCGCCCGCTGACCGGCACGGTGCGCGTCACGTCCGCCGCGTAGCCGTTGAAGCTGGAGCCGATGTCCATCACCAGTGTCTCGCCGGCCTGCATGTAGCGGTCGGCCTGGCGGTAGTGCAGCGTGGTGGAGTTGGGGCCGCTGCCCACGATGCTGCCGAACGCGGGCCGCTCCGCGCCGTAGCGGCGGAAGGTGGCCTCGATCAGGGCGTGGACCTCGAACTCGTTCATCCCCGGCTCCACGGCGCGCATGGCCTCGCGGTGCGCCAGGGTGGTGATGAGGATGGAGCGGCGCAGCATGTCCAGCTCCGCCGGCGACTTGACGGAGCGGATGCGGAACAGCTCGTCGCTGGCCTCCTCCACGCGGATCTGCGGGTGGGCGCGCTGCAGCGCCTGCACGAACTGCTGGTCCGGGCGCAGGAACTCCAGCCGGCTGCCGTCCTCGCCCAGCGGGCTCAGCGTGTAGAGCGTCACGCTGCCCTGCAGCAGCGAGTCCAGCGCCGGCATCAGCCGCTCCACCGACCGCGCGGGCATGCCGGTGAGCTGCGCCGCGCGCTCGTTGCCCAGCCGCGCGCCCTCCCACACCTCGCGCGACGGGTTGCGGGGCAGCACGAACAGCGTCTCGCGGACCTGGCCGCCGCGCTTGACCATCACCAGCGCCGCGCCGGGCTCCACGATGCCCGTCAGGTAGCGGAAGGGCGAGTTCTGCGCGAAGGGCATGTAGTCCATCTCCGGCTCCATCGCCCCCAGTGCCAGGAACACCCCGTCGCCCAGCGCGTCGAGCAGCGCGCGCCGCCGGCCCGCGAACTCCTGCGCGGAGATGGGCGCGGGCGCCTGCGTGGCGGGCACGGTGAACTGGTCCGGGCTGCCGCGCGGCGCGGCAACGGGGTCCTGCGCGTCCGCCGCCGTGGCCAGGAACAGGGTCAGCGCCAGCGCGCCGGCCCAGCGGGATCTCACGAGCTGCATCGTTCGTCTTCCGTGCTCAGAGGATGGAATCAGCGGACGGTGACGCGGGTGTCCAGCGCCGTCTTGGTCTCCCAGCCGGTGCCGGGGTAGGCCAGGACCACGCGCAGCGGGTGCGATCCGGCCGGTACGCCGCGGACGGTGGCCGTGAACGGGATGCTGCCGATGGAGGCGATGCACATCCGCTCCGGGTTGCTCGTGCCGGTGATGCGCACCACGATGGCGCCGCCCTCGCGCGCCACGGCGCCCGCCAGCCGGTAGCAGGGGTTGGGCGTGGTCATGGCGCCGCGGATGCGGATGACGCGCTCGCCGCCCTCCGCGGACACGCTCTCGTCGCCGGCGCTGGAGCTGCCCTGCCCCGGCGCGAACTCCAGCGTCAGCCCCTGCGCGCCGGCGGCCGGGGGCGATGGGGGCGTCGCGGGCGGTGCCGCCGTCTCCACCGGGGGCGCGGGCGCGATGGTCGTCGTGTCAGCCGGCGTGGCGGGCGCCTCCGCGCGGTCGGGCGCCGCGGCCTGGCCGGAATCGGCGGACGGCTGCTCGCCCGGCGTGGAGGGGCCGCAGGCGGCGAGCGCGAGCGCCAGCGTGAGCAGGAACGTGCTGCGCGTCATGGTTCTGCCTCCGGATACGGGAGCGGCGGGCGGAACATGCCGCCCGCCGTCGTGCAAGCGCAAGTGAGCTTCAGGCGCCGACCTCCGCGATGCCGAGCTGCGCGGCCAGCTCCGCCGGCTCCGTCACCGGCTGGCGGCAGGCCATCCGCTCGCAGACGTAGGCGGTGGGCCGGCCGTCGCGGGCGGTTCGACCCCGCAGCAGCGGGATCGGTTCCTCCGCCGCCGCGTCGTCCGGGCGCCGCAGCGCGAACGTGGTGTTCGGGAGATACGCCCGCGCCGGCACCCGCAGCAGCGCGTCGGTGTCCGCATCGCCCGGCGTGCCCACGAACGCCACCTCCCGAGGGACTGCGAGGTGGAAGTCGAGCGCGCAGAGCAGGTGTCCGAACGCCTGCGGGTAGCGGTTGGCCGCGTCCGCCAGGCTCTCCAGCACCCGCACCGCCACGCGGGAATAGCGCTCCTCACCCAGCAGCTCCGCCAGCCGCAGCAGCGCGAACACCGCGGCGGAGTTGCCGCTGGGCGTCGCGTTGTCGAACAGGTCGCGGGGGCGGATCACCAGCTGCTCCGCGTCGTTCGCGGTGTCGTAGAAAGCGCCCTCGTCCTCCTCCCAGAAGCGTTCCAGCATGGCGTCCGCCAGCGTGCGCGCCTCGCGCAGCCAGCGCGCGTCCCAGGTGGCCTGGTACAGGGCGATGAGCGCGTCCACCAGGAACGCGTGGTCCTCCAGGAAGGCGGGGATCTTGGCGCGCCCGTCCTTGTACGTGCGCTGCAGCCGCCCGTCCACGACCAGCTTTCCCAGCAGGAACTCGGCGCCGCGGACGGCCGCGTCGCGATACTCCGCGCTCTCCAGCGCCCGCGCCGCCTCCGCGAACGCGTGCAGCATCATCGCGTTCCAGCCGGTGAGCACCTTGTCGTCCAGGCCGGGCCAGACGCGCCTGGCGCGCGCGTCGTAGAGCACCTGGCGTCCGCGGTCCAGCGCCCGGCGCAGCGTCTCCGCGTCCACCCCCGCCTCCGCGGCGACTTCGTCCAGCGGCCGCCAGGTGTGCAGGATGTTCTGCCCCTCGAAGTTGCCGCCCTCCGTGACGCCGTAGTAGGCGCGGAACAGCCGCCCGTCCTCGTCACCCAGCAGCGCGTCGATCTCCGCGGGGGTCCAGACGTAGAACCTGCCCTCCTCGCCCTCGCTGTCGGCGTCCAGCGCGGAGTAGAAGCCGCCCTCGGGCGACGTCATCTCCCGCATCACCCACCCCAGCGTCTCCTCCACGACGCGGCGGTGCTCGTCCGCGGCAGTCGCCTGCCACGCATGCAGGTAGGCGCGTGCCAGGAGCGCGTTGTCGTAGAGCATCTTCTCGAAGTGCGGCACCAGCCACTGCGCGTCCACGCTGTACCGCGCGAAGCCGCCGCCCAGGTGGTCGTACATGCCGCCCTCCGCCATGCGCCGCAGCGTCACCTCCGCGAGGCGCAGCGCGTCGGGGTTGGCGGTGCGCTTCCAGGTGCGCAGCAGCAGCTCCAGCGTCATGGCCTGCGGGAACTTGGGCGCCCCGCCGAAGCCGCCCCACCGCGCGTCGAAGCGCGCCGCCAGCGAGTAGAAGGCGCGGTCCAGGATGGACGGGTCCAGCGCGCCGGCCTCCGGCCGCAGGGCGCTGCCCTCCAGCAGCGCCTGGCGCATCTGCTCGGCGCCGGCGTGCACGTCGCCGCGGCGCTCGTTCCACGCCTCCGCCACGGCCAGCAGCACCTGCGTGAACGAGGGCATGCCGTGCCGAGGCTCCGGCGGGTAGTAGGTGCCGCCGTAGAACGGCGAGCCCTCCGGCGTCAGGAACACGGTCATGGGCCAGCCGCCGTGCCCCGTCATCTGCTGCACGGCGGACATGTAGATGGAGTCGATGTCCGGGCGCTCCTCGCGGTCCACCTTGATGCACACGTACAGCTCGTTCATCACCCGCGCGGTCTGCGGGTCCTCGAACGACTCGTGCTCCATGACGTGGCACCAGTGGCAGGCGGAGTAGCCCACGGAGAGCAGGATGGGGCGGTCCTCCGCGCGCGCCCGCTCCAGCGCCTCCGGCCCCCACGGGTACCAGTCGACCGGGTTGTCCCGGTGCTGCAGGAGATAGGGACTGGTCTCGTGGGCCAGGCGGTTGGGCATGTGAGTACGAAGTACGAAGTACGGAGTACGCGATGTTGGATGCGCGGCGAGCCGGTGCGCGGTGAGCGGGTGCGGGGCGGCAAGGCGCGTACCGGGAGGCGGCTGCGCGTCGGTCACGGGAGCGGGCTGGCGTTCTCGCGCGGAGGCCCCCTCCTCCCCCCCGCCCCTCCTCCCCCGCGGAGCGGGAGAGGAGGGGAGCCAGGTCTGCGAGCGGGGCGGCGTTCTACAGCGGGGGCCCCACCCCCCGGCCCCCTCCCCCCGCGCCCGTCAGCAC
>DASTLD010000158.1:0-12169 GCA_035715345.1 Longimicrobium sp. | reverse complement strand
TGCTCGGCTGCTCCGAGTGCGGCGAGGCCGTCGTCGTCGACCCCTCGCGCGACGTGGCCCGGTACGCGGAGGCCGCCGCGGCGGAGGGGATGCGCATCGCCGCGGTGACGGAGACGCACATCCACGCGGACTTCGTCTCCGGCAGCCGCGCGCTGGCGGCCCGCACGGGCGCGCGGCTGTACCTGTCCGCGGAGGGCGGGCCGGAGTGGAGCTACGGCTTCGCGGCGGAGGCGGGCGCCACGCTGCTGCGCGACGGCGAGGTGGTCCGCGTGGGCGGCGTGCGCCTGGACGTGCTGCACACGCCGGGGCACACGCCGGAGCACCTGTCGTTCCTGGTGACGGACGCCGCCGCCGCGGACCGGCCCATCGCGGCGCTCACGGGCGATTTCGTGTTCGTGGGGGACGTGGGCCGGCCGGACCTGCTGGAGAGGGCCGCGGGCGTGGCCGGGACGATGGTGGAGGGCGCGCGCGCGCTGTTCCGCAGCCTGGCGCGCTTCCGGGGCCAGCCGGACTGGCTGCAGGTGTGGCCCGGCCACGGCGCCGGCTCCGCGTGCGGCAAGGGCCTGAGCGCCATCCCCCACAGCACGGTGGGATACGAGCGCCTGTTCAACTGGGCCTTCGCCATCAACGACGAGGACGAGTTCGTGGCCGCGGTGCTGGCGGGCCAGCCGGAGCCGCCGCGCTACTTCGCGCGGATGAAGCGCGTCAACCGCGACGGCCCGCCGCTGCTGGACGGCTTTCCCGATCCGCCGCGCATCCCCGCCACGGAGTTGCGCGGGCGGCTGGCGGGCGGCGCGTGGGTCGCGGACCTGCGCGACACCCAGCCGTTCGCGGCGGGGCACGTGCCGGGCACGCTCAACGTCCCGCTCAACCGCTCCTTTCCCACCTGGGCCGGCTCGCTGCTGCCGTACGACCGCGACCTGTACCTGGTCGTGCCGCCGGGGCAGGTGGCGGAGGCGATGCGAGACCTGGCGCTGATCGGGCTGGACCGCGTGGCCGGCTGGTTCGACGCGGCCGAGGTCGCCGCGTCCGGCCAGGCGGCGGAGCGCGTGCCGCACGTCGGGGTGGACGAGGTCCGGACGGCGGTGGAGGCGGGGACCGTCGGGGTGGTGGACGTGCGGGCGGAGTCGGAGTGGGAGGCGGGGCACGTGCCCGGCGCGGTGCACATCCCCCTCGGCGCGCTGGACGAGCGGCTGGCCGATGTGCCGCGCGACAGGCCGCTGGTGCTGCACTGCCAGGGCGGCGCGCGCTCCGCGATGGCCGCGGCGCTGCTCCAGGCGCGCGGCTTCCGCGACGTGTCCAACCTGGCGGGGGGATTCCGCGCCTGGCAGGAGGCCGGGCTCCCGGTGGAGGCGCCCGAGCCGGAAGGCATCCCCGCCTAGCCGCCGATCACCAGCCGGTAGACGATGCCCACGGCCGCGGCGCCCGCCAGCGTGGGGATCATCCCCAGCTTGTAGCGGAAGATGGCGATGGCCGCGGCGATCGCGATTACCAGCGACGCCGGGTCCAGACTGGCCCACTCCGGCGCGGGGACGCGGACGGGCCCCAGGCGCGCCTGTCCCACGCGCGCGAACAGCACGTGCACCGCGAACCAGACGGCCAGGTTCAGCACCACCCCCACCACCGCCGCGGTGATGCCGGACAGCGTGGAGCCCAGCCCGCGGTGCCCCCGCAGCCGCTCGATGTACGGCGCGCCCGCGAAGATGAAGAGAAAGCTCGGCGCGAACGTCACCCACGTCGTGAGCAGCGAGCCCAGCACCCCCGCCGCCAGCGGCGGCAGCCCGCCCGGGTTGCGGTACGCGCCCATGAAGCCCACGAACTGCAGCACCATGATCAGCGGGCCGGGCGTGGACTCCGCCATCCCCAGCCCGTCCAGCATCTCCCCCGGCGCCAGCCACCCGTAGGTCTCCACCGCTTGCTGCGCCACGTAGGCCAGCACCGCGTACGCCCCGCCGAAGGTGACGGCCGCCGCGTGGCCGAAGAACAGTCCCTCCGCCACGAACACGCTGCCCGGCGCCGCCCACAGCGCCAGCGCCGCCACCGGCGCCCACCACAGCACCGCGCACACGGCCACGACCCGCACCGTGGCGCGCCAGCTCGTCCGCCGCGCCGGCCGCGCCGCGTGCCCCGCGGGCGCCGCCGCAGGCGCGAACAGGTCCGGCCGCACCCGCCCGCCCACGTATCCCGCGACCCCGGCGCCGACCAGGATCAGCGGGTAGGGGAGATGGAGGAAGAAGATGCCGGCGAACGCCGCGGCGGCGATCCACACCCGCGCGCGGTTGGCCAGCGCGCGCCGGCCGATGCGCACCACCGCCTCCACCACCACCGCGATCACCGCCGGCTTGAGGCCGAAGAACAGCGCGGACACCAGCGTGGCGTCGCGGTAGCTGGCGTACAGGATGCTGAGCGCCAGGATGGAGACGATGCCGGGCAGGATGAACAGCAGCCCGGCCACGAGGCCGCCGCGCACGCGGTGCATCAGCCAGCCGATGTACGTCGCGAGCTGCTGCGCCTCAGGCCCGGGCAGCAGCATGCAGTAGTTCAGCGCGTGGAGAAAGTGCGCCTCGCCGATCCAGCGCTTCTCCTCCACCAGGATGCGGTGCATGACCGCGATCTGCCCCGCCGGGCCGCCGAAGCTGAGCAGGCCCACGCGTGCCCAGGTCCGCAGCGCCGTGCGGAAGGGCACGTCCGGCACCTCCGTCTCGTCGGGCGCGGCGGGCGGCGTGGGCTGCATTCGCGTGGTGGGGGATGGCGGATGATGGATGGCGCGCGGGGAAGCCTGTCCCGGCGGATGCATGCCGCGCAAGGCCCGCACTGCAACCTTTGCGCACCGGCCGCCATCCGAGTGTTTGAAACCATCGCGGCGGCGGCGCGTACGGTGCGCCGTGGGACGACTGAACCTGAACACACCTGGAGCCTGAGCAATGCTCGCCTCGACATACACGACCGGCACCACCCCCTCCAGCCGTACGGGCTGGCTGCACGACCTGCTGGCCAACGTGGGCCTGGTCCCCGCGTCCGACCCGCTCCCCGCCCTCTCCGGATGGCGCAACACGCGGTAAGCGCAACATACAGCACCACACACGCGCGGAGGCGCGGGGCATCCACCCCGCGCCTCCGCGTTTGTATGGGCTATCACGCACTGTTGTCATCCTGAGGAAGGCGCCGCGCAGAACCGAGCGCTTGCGCGAAACCCTGGCGCCGACCGAAGGATCTTCTCCGCGCAGCAAGGGGCTTGTGGCGCCGCACCGCCGCCCGCCTGCATCTGCGCGGCCGGCAAGGCCGTGCGCAAGGAGAGAAGATCCTTCGGTCGCGCCCGGAACGCCGCGAGGGGGGTCGGTCTCCGTGCGGCGCTCCCTCAGGATGACATCGTTGCTGACCGGCTGGTATCTCAGCCCGGTCCGCGCTCCGCGTCCTTGCGGCGGATGTAGATGGTCTTCTCCACCTCCGCGTGCACGACCCCGCCCGCGTCCACCAGCTCCACGCGGTACACGCGGTCCAGCGACGGCTGGGCCGCGGCCTCCGCGCGGATGGCGTCCAGCTCCTCGTCCGTCAGCCGGAAGTGCGCGTGCAGCGTGCCGCGGCCCGGCTTGCGGAAGCGGATGCTGGCGGCCTTGTCCCACACCACGTAATCGCGTCCGAGGGTCTGGATCAGCATGATCATGTACATGGGGTCCACGGCGGCGTAGATGCTGCCGCCGTAGATGGTCCCCACGTAGTTGCGCGTGCGCCAGCTCAGCGGCAGCTCCACGCGCATCTCCTTCCAGTCGTCGGACAGGTAGGTGATGCGCCCGCCGCTGCCGCGGTACGCGGGGAAGAGGTTGAACACCAGCCGCCGGATGCGGCTGCGCATGGACTCGGGCATCGCCTCTGGGGGATCGTGGTCTCCTCACGGTGTAACGCTCCCGCGCCCGCCGGGCAAGCGCGGGTAGCCGCCGCCCCTCCGCCCGGCTAGCTTGGCCGCGCACCCGATCCCCCCGCTCCACATCATCCCCATGACCGATCCGCAGCCCCGGGCCGCCGCCCAGCCCGGCAAGACCCCGCGCGAGTCCGCGTCCACGCTCTCCGAGAGCATGATGCCGGACCAGCTCAACCACCACGGCAACGTGTTCGGCGGCGAGATCCTGGCGCTGGTGGACAAGTGCGGCGGCGTGGTGGCGCGCCGGCACGCGCGGCTGCCGGTGGTGACGGTGGCGGTGGAGCGGGTGGAGTTCCGCGAGCCGATCTACGCCACGGACCTGGTGGAGGCGCACGGCCGGCTGGTGCACGTGGGCCGCACGTCCATGGAGGTGATGGTGCGCGTGGAAGCGGAGCAGATCGAGACGGGCCGGCGGCGCGTGACCAACGTCTGCCACCTGACCTACGTGGCGCTCGACAAGCTCAACGGCCGCCCCGCCGGCGTGCCCCCGCTGCTCCTGGAGACCGACGAGGACCGCCGCCTGCACGCCGCCGCCGTCCGCCGCCGCGAGCGCCGCCTTGCCGAGCAGGCCGAAGCCGGGGATCAGGAATGAGCGCGGACCCCGCCCGGCTGGAGGCGCAGCTCCGCTTCCTGGTGGAGCTGGACCGGCTCAAGCAGGTGCTCCGCCGGACGCGCTTGGTGGACGGCTCGCGGCGCGAGAACAGCGCCGAACACTCCTGGCACCTGGGCGTGTCGGCCGTGCTGCTGGCGGAGTACGCGCCACCGGGCACCGACCTGGCCCGGGTGCTGGCCATGGTGCTGGTGCACGATGTGATAGAAATCGATGCAGGTGATACGTTTTGTTACGATCTGGACGCCAATCTGGACCGCGAGGCGCGGGAGCGGCGGGCGGCGGACCGGCTGTTCGGGATGCTGCCGCCGGAGCAGGGGGCGGAGCTGCGTGCGCTGTGGGAGGAGTTCGAGGCGGGCCGCTCGCCCGAGGCGCGCTTCGCGGTGGCGCTGGACCGCCTGCAGCCGCTGCTGCAGAACTTTCACGGCGGCGGCGGCACCTGGCGCGAGCACGGCGTGGCGCACGACCGCGTGGTTGCCCGCATGCGCCCCATCCACGCCGGCGCACCGCCGCTCTGGCCCGCCGTCGTCGCGCTGCTCGACGAGGCGCTCGCCCGCGGCTACATCGAGCCTGCGGTGGATCGGGAATCGGGGCGGGACGCGCACGGCATCGCGCGCCCGCCGTGACAGATCAGTTCTGACCGATCACGTACCCGCCGCCCCGCGACGTGCTGTCGGGCTCCGCCGTCGCCGTGCCGGACTCGGACGACGTGGTGGCGGTGGAGTCCGGCGGCGGCGTATCGTTGGTGCCGATCACGTATCCGCCGTTGAACCGCGGCCCGTCCGGGCCCATCGGGTTCGCGGACTCGCCGCCACTGCACGCGGCAAGGAGGATGGCGGCTGCCAGTGCCGGGATCCAGCGGGTCCAGCGGTTCATGCGGTCCCTCCAATTCGGTATTTCTGTCTCGCGTGGCCCGGCACAGGGGCAAGCCTTGTGCCCGGCGGTGTGCTACCGCAACTCGCCGCAGTGCATTGTGCGCACGGCTCCCGGGCTGGAAGGTTTTTTCGCTCTGCGGGGTGGCGCTCCTCCATTGAAGGAAGGGGAGACGGCGCCGGCTGTCTCCCCATTCTGATTGGTCTTCCCTATTTCGGTGCGTCGCCCGTGGCCGGCCGGCGGCGCCGGTAGCGGTCCCACATGTCGTGTAGAAACTTGATCGTGGCCAAGATCGCGGTCCAGAGAGACGCATTGGACGTCAGGTTGTCAGACATGGCGGACACTCCGGAAAGAGGGAGATGGGCGGGGAGTCGCGTGGCAACGGAGGTGAGCCGTCGCCTGTCGTGGCTGCAATGAGCCCGTGAGTGGAGGAGAGGTCGTGCCTGGGAGCGGTTCGCTCCGGGGAGACTCGCCGCCGATCGAAGCCGTGAGGCGGATGGCGGCTGCCAGTACCGGGGCCTAGCGGATCCAGCGGTTCATGCGGTCCCTCCCATTCGGCATTTTCTGTCTCGCGTGGGCCGTACGGGGGCAAGGGACGTGCCCGGTGTACAACACCCACATCGGGTGGGACGGACGAGCGTAGCACGGGTGCCGCAAAAACTTTGCGGCACCGTACCTGTGTTCCGGGTTGGACGGAGGATTGTGCGGGGGAGTGCGGATCAGGCGGGCAGCGCGGCGGCGTGACGCTGCGCTTCGCGGGCATGGCTGTCTGCGCGGATCGAAAGGAAGGCTTTCTCCGCGTGGACGTAGAAATCCCGCGCCTCCGGCCGGCGCCCCTGCGCCTCGCGCAGGTGCCCCGCCTCCATGAAATAGTCCGCGCGCTGCCAGATCAGCGCCGGATCGTCCCCGACGAGCGAATGCGCCGCCTCGAGCAGCTCGTCCGCGGCCGCGAAGTCGCCTTCGACCCGCGCGACCAGCGCGCGCAGCCGGCCGACGTCGGCCAGGGTGGTGCGGTCGCCGAGGCTGGCGGCGATCTCCTCCGCGCGCCCCAGGCTGGCGCGGGCGCGCTCCGTCTCGCCCACGCGCACCAGCGGCTCCGCCCGGTTGCAGTAGAGCCTGGCCAGCATCGGCGGACTGGACAGGCGCTCGGCGATCTCGATTCCGCGGGTGAAGTACAGCTCCGCGGCCATCCACTCGCCCAGCTCCGCGCTGGCCATGCCCAGGTTGTTGTACGCCCGCATGGCGTTGGAGCTGTTGCCGGACCGCACGAATGCGCCGATGCTCTCCAGGAACAGCGCGCGGGCCTCACGCGGGTCGCCCACGTTGGTGGCCACCACGCCCGCGTTCAGGCAGGCCAGCCCCGCCAGGTCGTCGTCGCCGATGTCCAGCGCCAGCTCGAGCGTGCGGTCGAACATGGCCCGCGCCGTGTCCCAGTCGCAGCGGATCAGGCCCAGCGTGCCGAGCACGTTGAGCGCGCGCGCCGCCTCCTGGCGCAGGCCGCTGCGCTCCGCCATCTCCAGGCTGAGCCCCGCCAGCTCTTCCGCCTCGTCGTAGCGGCCCTGCTGGTGCCGCATCCGCGCCTGTCCGCGCAGGGCGTTGGCCGCCTCGGGGAGCGCACGGTCCAGCACCGCGGCGCGGAAGGCGAGCGCGTACAGCCGGGCGGCGCCGTCCCAGCGGCCATGCCCCTCTTCGTCGGCCGCGCGCTCGGCCAGGGCGCGGGCGTCCTGCACGGCGGGGGCGGCGCTAGGCATCGGCGGCGGGCAGGCGCAGGATGAAGGTGGAGCCGCGCCCGGGGGCGCTCTCCAGCCGCAGCTCGCCGCCCAGCAGCCGCGCCAGCTTGCGCGAGATGGGCAGCCCCAGCCCCGTCCCCCCGCGCGACGAGGCGCCGGACACCTGCTCGAACTCGTGGAACACGCGCTCCTGGTCCTCGGGGGCAATGCCGGGGCCGGTGTCGCTCACGCGCGCCTCCACCCAGTGGCGCACCTCGCCCTCGCCCTCGGCCGCGTCCACGGCGGCCACGGCCACGCTCACCGTGCCGCGGTCGGTGAACTTGACGGCGTTGGACAGCAGGTTGACCAGGATCTGCCGCACCCGGTCCGCGTCGCTGCGCAGCGGGGGCAGCTCCACGTGGGGGGTGATGGCCAGCGCGAGCCCCTTCTCCCGCACCTGCGGCGTGACGGTGGAGACGGCCTCGTCCAGCACCTCGTACAGCGAGAGCGGCTGGATGACCAGCTCCAGCTTGCCCGCCTCCATCTTGGACAGGTCCAGGACGTCGTTGACCAGGAAGAGCAGGTTGTTGGTGGCGCGCTGCGCGCGCTCCAGCATGGCGCGCGACTCCGGACCCAGGCTGCCCACCACGCCGTCGATGAGCAGGCTGTTGTAGCCCAGGATGGCGTTCAGCGGCGTGCGCAGCTCGTGGCTGACGGAGGCAAAGAAGCGGTCCTTGGCCTCCGCGCTCCAGCGCAGCTCCTCGTTGGCGCGCTCCAGCTCGCGCGAGCGCTCCTCCAGCGCGCCGTGCAGCCGCGCGTTGCTGATGGCCACGGCGGCGTGGCCCGCCAGCGTCATGGCCAGGCGCACGTCGCGCGGGGTCACCTCGTACGGGCGGCGGTACCCCACCACCAGCGCGCCGAAGGTCTCCGCGTACAGCGCCAGGGGAACGCCCAAGCCGGAGCGCATCCCCTCCGCCGCGTGGAAGGGCTCGTCCACCAGCCCCTCCGCGCCCGCCTCCAGGGTCAGCGGCTTGCCCGCCTCCGCCACGCGGGCCGCGAAGGGATCGTCCCCGGACGCGGCGGTGCGCAGGCCGGCGGAGGCCAGGGTGCGGATGCGCTCGCCGTCCAGCGCGCTCACGGTCACGTAGTGCGCGCCCAGCAGCGTGCGGGTAAAGCGCGCGACCATCTGCAGCACCTGCTCCGGGTCCAGCGTGCGGTTGGCCGCCAGCCCCAGCACGTGCAGCGCCTCGCTCTCCTCCGCGCGGCGCCGCAGCGTCTCGCGCTCCTCCTCCAGCTCGCGCACGCGCGCGGCCAGCGTGCCCACGTGCGCCAGCGCGTGCCCCAGCGCCTCCCACTCCGGCCCCGGGTCGCCGATGTCGTCCGCGGCGCCGATCAGCACCACCGCGCCCGCCGGCCCCGCGCCGTCGCGCAGGGGCAGCAGCATGGCGGCGCCGCCGGGGTGCTCCGCGGCGTCGTCGGGAAAGGCGGGCTGCAGGGGCTGCACGTGCGGCGCGGGGACGTGCAGCGCCGCGTCCGTCAGCGCGGGAGAGACGGCGGCGCCCTGCGGCCACGCCGCGCGCGCCGCGCCGGACGGCTCGATCCACACCGCGCAGCGCGCGCCCGCGTCCGTGCCGATGCAAGACGCCACCGCGGCCAGCGCCGCGGCGGGGTCGCCGCTCTCGTACACGCGGATCAGGGCGTCGCGCAGGTCCATCGGCACCGCGGCGGAATGGAGCGGGGGGGCGGAGGGGCGCGGCCCTCCAGGTGGCGGGGTATGCGGGGCAAGTTAGCAGGGAGAGACGGGCGGGACAATCCGTTTCCGCCGGGAGGGCGCATTTTGCGCGGAGGGCGCGCCGCGATCCCGGGCACAAAAACGGGCGGCGCGGCCCCGTGAGGGGCCACGCCGCCATGCCGGGCGGGTTCGGGAGGGTCCGGATCAGCCCGCCGGCTTCACCTTGCAGGCGGCGGAGGTCACCGCGTAGTTGACCGTGGCCGTGGCGCCGGACGCCACCACCGCCGAGGCCGGCGTGGGCGTGGCCACGAAGGTCAGCGAGTCGCCGTTGGCGTACGCCACGGGCGCCACGCCCATGGTGTAGGTCGCCGGCGGCACGTAGGCCATGGCATAGGCGCCGCTGGCGTTGGCCTTGGCGCTGATGGTGCCGGTGCCGCTGGTGGCCGTGGCCACGAAGTGGCTCAGGTCCGTGGCCGCGCCGCCGCAGGCCGGGAAGGTGATGCCGGTGGCCGTCACCGTGCCGCTGATACCGCCGGCCAGCGCGATCTCCGTCACCGTGAACGCCGGGTGCATCACGTACTGCCCCGAGTTGCCGGCCACGTGCCCGAAGCTCTGGTTCACGTCGAAGTCCAGCACCGCGATCTTGCTGTCGCCGTCCACCGTCAGGCCGCCGGGGATGGTGACCTGGTAGCCGCTGGACTTGCCGCGCGTGCGGTTCAGGTTGCCGTCCTTGCTCATTCCCGCGGGCAGCGTGGCGCCGGAGGTGGCGTACACGTCGCCGTCCTCGGTCACGATGTACGCCTCGCCGATCACGATGCGCAGCTTGGAGTACGTGCCGGAGGGGACCACCGCGTTGTTGACCAGCGTGGCGAAGTTGCCGTTGGTCAGGTCCAGCAGGTTGTAGTAGGTGTCGGACGAGGTGGCCAGCGTCAGCCGGCCGTTGGTGGAGTCCGCCTCGGAGGCGCCCTGGAGGTAGATCTCGTCGATCTGCACCCAGGCCTCGGCCAGGTCGCCGGGGGCGTCCACCAGGCGGATGGTCAAGCGGCCCGTGTCGCTGCCGGTTCCGCCGTCGCAGGCACCGAGCGCCAGCGCGGCCAGGACCGGGAACAGGAGCCTGAACTTCTTCTGCATGGGTTGCACTCCGTCTGTGTATCGCGTGTGTCTCCGGGGCAATCCCGGGTTTGCGCGATTGACGACGGCGTGCGGCGGGGGTCACACCGAAAGTGCGAAAGTGCGAAAGTGAGAAAGTGCGAAAGTGCGAAAGTGCGGGAGTGCGGGAGTGCGGGAGTGCGGGGGATCAGTATTCGTCGTCCTCGCCGGTGACCATGCGGCGGTAGCTCTCGTAGCGGCCGGGATCCAGCTCGCCCGCAGTGGCGGCGGTGCGGATGGCGCAGCCGGGCTCGTGCACGTGCGTGCAGGTGGGGTAGCGGCAGCCGCCCAGCAGCGGCTCGAACTCGGGGAAGTAGAACTGGAGCTGGTCCGCGTCGATCTCCCACAGCCCCAGCTCGCGCAGGCCGGGCGTGTCCGCCACCCATCCCCCGCACTCCAGGGGCAGGAGCTGCGCGGTGACGGTGGTGTGGCGGCCCTTGTTGACGGCCTCGCTGATCTCCGCCACGCGCAGGCCCAGGCCGGGCTGCACCGCGTTGAGCAGGCTGGACTTGCCCACGCCGGAGGGCCCGGTCAGCGCGGACAGGCGGCCGCAGATGGCGTCGCGCAGCTCGCCGACGCCGGTGCCGAGCTTGGCGGAGGTGAAGAGGAGGGGATAGCCGGCGGCCTGGTACGCGGCAAAGGTGCGGCGCGCCGCGTCCAGCCCCACCAGCTCCACCTTGTTGATGACCACCAGCGGGGTGATGTCGCTCGACTCCGCGATGACCAGGAAGCGGTCGAGCATGCGCAGGTGCGGGTCCGGCCGGGCGGCCGCGAAGACGATGAGCACCTGGTCCACGTTGGCCACGATGGCCTTGGGGCGCGGCGCCTTGCCCGGGGCGCGGCGGGCCAGCACCGTCTCGCGCTCGTGCACGCGCTGGATGGCCCAGACCGTCTCCGTCCCCGCGCGCTCCCGCTCCAGGTCCACGCGGTCGCCCACGACCACCTTGTCGCCGGTGCGCTCGTCGCGCTTGATGCGGCCGCGCAGCACCGCCTCCAGCACCCCGTCCGGCGTCTCCACCTCGTAGGCGCCGCCCAGCGCCCGCCGCACCGTGCCGCTCAGCATTCCGCCGCCGCCCCCGGTCCCGGAACGCAAACGGCACCCCTCCGGATGGAAGGGTGCCGTGGTGCAGCGGGGCCCGCGCCGCGGCTCATGCCGCGAACGAGGCCAGGGCGTCGCCCATCTCGCCCTCGCGCAGGCGCTTGAGCGCGCGGTCGCGAAGCTGGCGAATGCGCTCGCGCGTGACGCCCAGGATGTCGCCGATCTCCTCCAGCGTGTGCTCGCGCCCGCCCTCCAGGCCGAAGTAGAGCTTGAGCACCTTGGCGTCGCGCGGCTGCAGGGTGCCCAGCGCCCGGTCGATGCGCTCGCTCAGCAGCCGCTCCTCCACCTCCTCTTCCGTCTCGATGGCGCTCTCCGCCACGAAGCGGTCCATGAGCTGGCTGTCGTCGCTGTCGCCGATGGGCGCATCCAGGCGGATCTCCGCGGCGTTCAGCGTCTGCAGGCTCTCCACGATGTCCACGGACAGGCCCGTGGCCTCGGCCAGCTCCTGCGGGCTGGGGTCGCGCCGCAGCTCCTGCTTGAGCCGCTCGCGCTCGCGGAAGATCTTGGCCAGGTCGCTGGCGCGGTTGAGCGGCACGCGCACGCTGCGGCCCTGGTTGGCCAGGGCGGACAGGATGGCCTGCCGGATCCACCACACGGCGTAGGAGATGAACTTGACGCCCTGGTCCGGGTCGAACTTCCGCGCCGCGGTCACCAGGACCACGTTGACCTCCTGGATCAGGTCCGCCAGGGAGACGCCGCGGTTCTGGTACTTCTTGGCCACGGAGATGACGAAGCGCAGGTTGGCGCGCACGAGCTCGGCGATGGCCTGCTCGTCGCCCACCTGGGAGCGCTTGCCCAACTCGATCTCCTGCGCGGGGGTCAGCAGCGAGTGGGTGCTGACCTCCTTGAGGTACTGGTCCAGGCTGGACTGGTCCTCCGCCGCGACGCCGAAACCCGACTCCAGGTTGGGAGCCTGGCGCTTGCGGCGGCGGGTGCCGCCCTTGCGCGTCGTGGTGGCCATGTTCTGCTTCTTCACGTGCGATCTCGTGGGTCAACCGGCCGCGCGCCGCACGCGCGCGAACCGTCGCGGAAATGCAATTCCTCTG
This sequence comes from Longimicrobium sp., assembly GCA_035715345.1. Classification (GTDB taxonomy): domain Bacteria; phylum Gemmatimonadota; class Gemmatimonadetes; order Longimicrobiales; family Longimicrobiaceae; genus Longimicrobium. The sequence goes on along the minus strand of DASTLD010000158.1, from coordinate 32 downwards.
CCGGGAGACACGAACCCGCCCGGGCGCTGGAG
>DASTLD010000157.1:0-14547 GCA_035715345.1 Longimicrobium sp. | reverse complement strand
AAGCCCCTCCCCCGAAGTTGGGGGAGGGGTTTGGGGAGGGGGCCTCCGCCTGCGAGAGGCAGCCAGGCGTTCGCGCTTGGCGCCGCCTGCCTACTCGACGGTGGCCTTGCGGCGGCCGCGGCGGCGCGGGCGCTCCACGGGCTTGCGGTCCAGCGTGGCGGCCAGAGGCAGCGCCTCCATGGGCGGGTGGATGCGCGCGCCCACGTCGTTCTCGCCCGTCTCGTCGTCGACCTTGGCCTCCTTGCGGGCAATGCGGCCGGCCTCGCGCGTGGCGTTCAGCTCCTCCAGGAACTTCTCCGACGCGGTGGCGAACGCGCCCTGCTTGCGGAGCTGCGTCAGCATGACGCCGGTGAACTCCTGCACCGCGCGGCGCAGGCTGCTGTCGCTGGCGTAGCCGCAGGTGTAGGCCACGCTCAGCACCGTCTGCCCCGGGTCGTCCAGCAGCTCGCAGGCAAGCAGCACGCGCATCCAGGCCAGGATGCGGCGCGGCGGCGGCAGGTCCGCCTGCTCCGCCCAGCGCAGCAGGGTGCGCTCGCTCAGCTTGAGGCTGGCGGCCAGGTCGCGCCCGTGCCCGCCCTCCGCCACCACCTCCGCCGCGGCCATCAGCAGCGCGCGGGCGCGGCCGGACAGGTTGGTGGGCAGCGAGCGCTCCAGCAGGCTCTGCAGCGGGCGGCCCTGGGCGCTGCGCAGGCGGCGGCTGATGGCTTCCACCGTGTCTTCCTCGTCCAGGGCAATGACCTCCTTGACGCCCCACTCGCCCAGCGTGCGAAGGTCGCGCACGCGGCCGCGGCGCACCTCCAGCGCGGCGATGACCGTCGCGGTGGGGAACTCCCACAGGATGGAGCGCAGCTCGGGCGCCAGCTCGTTCTCCACGCCGTAGGTGCGGGTGTACGGGTCCACCACCACCAGCGCGGCGGGGGGGCTCTCGTTGAGCGCGCGGCGCAGCCCGTCCCAGTCGTCCACGAACTGCGACTTGAAGCGCTGGCTGCCGATGCGGCGCACGCGCTCCTTGAACACGGCGTCCGAGTGCAGGACGATCAGCGGCCGGGCGATGGGCTGCATGGGTTCCGTTCCGTGCGGGGAAGTGATGGATGTGCGCTTCGCGTATGACGCGAGGCACGTTGATACTAACCGGAATCCGCCCGCCTGTCCAGCCTCCTCGTGCTACCGTGTCACGCGATCATCCGCATGAATGCTGGACGATACCACTGCTGTCGCCTCGGGAGCGCGTAAAGTGTACACCGTGACGCCGCTTCTCCCGCGCGGCGGGAAAAGGAAGGGAGATTTCACGCAGAGCCGCAGAGAAAAACGGGAGGCGCCGAGGAATGGAGGGAGAACGTGCATTCGCATGCGGAGCCCGGCGCCTGCGCCGCCCCCACCCGCTCGCTCAGGCTCGCACCCTCTCCCAAGTCTGGGGGAGGGTTGCTGGCCCTTCGCCAGTGGCCGCGGCCCGGCGCGAGAAAAGCCCCTCCCCCGAAGTTGGGGGAGGGGCAGCGAGGAACGAGCGGGGAGGGGGCCTCCGCCCACGCGAGGCAGCACGCAGCCCGCAGGAGGTGCCCCTTACCTATTCCCTATTCCCTAATCCCTATTCCCTCTCGTCCTTCCCCATCCGCCCCTTCAGCCACTCGCCCGCGTAGGCGATGGCCTCCTGCGGCAGGATGTGTCCGGCGTTCCACCACTTCAGCTCCCGGGGCTCCTGCGCCGCCTCGAACAGCCGTCTGGCCTGGTCCGGGGTGACGGTGCGGTCCCAGCGGCCGTGGATCATCAGCAGCGGGCGGCCGTCCAGCTTGCGCACCGCCCGCAGCGGGTCCGCCGCCATCCGCGCGATGCCCGCCAGCGGCGTCTTCGCGGGCAGGTCGCCGCCCGCGGCAAGGACCACGGCGCGCACGGCGGGGTCGTCCGCCGCCGTCATCACCGCCAGGAAGGAGCCCAGCGAGTAGCCCGCGATGCCGATGCACTTCGCATCCACCTCCGCGCGGGCCTCCAGGTAGCGCAGCGCCAGGCGGCACTCGCGCAGCGCCTGCCGCCACAGGCCCATCAGCGCCAGCGGGTTGCGGGCGGCCTGCGCCTGCAGCGGGTCTCCGCGGGTGCCGTGCAGCGGCAGGTCGATGGCCAGGGTGGCGATGCCGTGCGCCTGCAGCACCTGGCCCACGCCCTGCGCCATGTGCTCCTTGCGCGACGAGTAGCCGTGCAGCAGCAGCACGCCCGGCGCCGGCGTCTCCTTCGGCAGCAGCAGGATGCCGGGGATGGCCTCGCCCCCGGCGCGGAAGTCGAGCACGATGCGGCGGCCCGCGGGAACCGCCCGCTCCTCGTGGGTGTTCTGGACGATCCGTTTCTTCATGCGCCGCCGGCGGGGCAGAAAGCGCGCCCGCCGCATTGCACCGTCCGCCCGCGCCGCGCTAGACTGAGCGGCCGGTCCACGTTCCCCATCGCCCCGATCGCCGAAGTGATGCGCGCCCGAACCGCCGCCCTGCTGCTGCTGCCGCTGCTGACCGCCTGCGGCGGCGACGACATCATCCCCCCCGGCGACTACACGCTGGAGGGGAGGTGGGCCGGCACGGCGGGCGACGACGACGAGTACGCGTTCACCTTCGTGCTGGACCAGGACGCACGGAACAACGTGGCCGGCACCGCCACGGTGGTGACGGAGGCGTCCACGCTGGAGCTGGACGTGTCCGGCGACTGGGACTACCCGAACTTCGAGCTGGTGCTGAGCACCGGCGGCTACCAGGACGTGGTGTACAGCGGCAGCTTCGAGGCGGCGGACTCCATCGACGGCACCCTGGCCGGCTCCGGCTTCGAGAATGAAGCGCTGACCATCGAGCGCGAGCCGTGAGGGCGCCGCCCCACCCCGCGGGAAAGCACCGAATGAAGATCCGCATGCTCTCCGCCGCCGTGCTGGCGGCGCTCTCCGCCTCGCCCGCGGCGGCGCAGGACACCTGGACCGTTCGCGCGCCCGCGCCCCCGGGCCTGTCGCGCGAGGCGGCCCAGGCGACGACGCTGCGCCACGTGCAGAACCTGATCCGCATCAACACGGAGAACCCGCCCGGCAACGAGCTGGCGACGGCCATGTACTTCGACTCCGTGCTGCGGGCGGTGCCGGGCGTGGAGACGCACGTGCTGCGCGCGGCGGAGGGGCGCGCCAACTTCGTGGCCCGCCTGCGCGCCGGGCGCCCGCGCCAGAAGCCGGTGCTGGTGATGGGGCACATGGACGTGGTCGGGGCCGATACGACCAAGTGGGAGACGGACCCCTTCGTGCCCACGATCCAGGGCGGCTACCTGTACGGACGCGGCGCCATCGACGACAAGGGGATGCTGGCCGCGACGCTCACCGCGCTTGTGGAGCTGGCGAAGCAGCGCGACCGGCTGGACCGCGACATCGTCTTCTTCGCCACGGCGGGCGAGGAGGGCGGGCCCGCGGTGGGCGTGGACTGGGTCATCGAGCACCACCGCGACCTGATCGGCGACGCGGAGTTCGCGCTCAACGAGGGCGGCCGCATCCGCGTGGACGCGGGCCGCATCCGCACCGTCAATATCCAGACGACGGAGAAGGTCTACTACAACGTCGTGGCGCGCGCGCGGGGCACCAGCGGCCACGGCTCCGTGCCGCTGCCGGACAACGCGCTGGCCGCGCTGGCCCGCGCCGTGGCCCGCGTACACGAGTGGCGCGCGCCCGTGAGCCTGAACGAGACCACGAGCATCTACTTCCAGCGCCTGGCCACCATCGAGGAGGACGCGGAGGTCAAGCGGGCCATGGAGGAGCTGACGGCGCCGGGCGCCCCGCAGGAGCAGATCGACCGCGCGGCCGCCGTGCTGTCGCGCGACCCGCTGCACAACGCGGTGCTGCGCGCGGGTGCGTCGCTGACCCTGCTGAACGGCGGCTTCCGCAGCAACGTGATCCCGTCGGAGGGCACGGCCACGTTCAACGTGCGCATCCTCCCGGGCGAGGACATCGGCCGGATCGTGGCGATGATGAACCAGGCGGACGGCGAGGAGCAGGTCACCTTCACGCTGGAGGGCCAGCCCGCGCAGGCGCCGCCCCCGTCGCCCGTGACCACGGAGCTGTTCCGGGCCATGGAGCAGGCCGCGAACGCGATGGCCCCCGGCGCGACGGTGATCCCGTTCATGTCCACCGGCGCCACGGACGGCGCGGCGCTGCGGGCCATCGGCATCCCCACCTACGGCATCCTGCCCATGCCGCTGCCCATGGAGGACGAGCTGCGCATGCACGGCGACAACGAGCGGGTGCCCGTGCCGGCGCTGGGCTGGGCCACGGAGTACCTGTACCGGGTGCTGCGCCAGGTGGCGAGCTGACAGTTTTCCGCCCTTCCGTGCGTTCTTGGCTGGCGCGGTTGTTCCATCACCGCGCCGCGGAGAACGCCACCCCTTCCCCAGCCGGACGCAGGGCCATGCGCAAGTGGTTGCCGGCAGCCGTCTTCAGCGCTCTCGCCGCCGCGGCCCTCCCCGGGTGCGCGGACGGCGGCACCGGGCCGCGCCCGTTCGAGGGCGTGTTCGTGCTGGACTCCATCGAGGGGCGCCCGCCGCCCCTGATCGTGGGCGAGCACACCTATCCCAACGGCTCGCGCGTCAAGTTCACCACGGTCTACGACAGCCTGTACTTCGGGCAGGACAGCCTGGTGGAGCGGGCCATGAAGGTGCTGGTGGAGAGCTGGAACGCGCAGGGCGCGGCCAACCGGCCGGACGTGACGGTGTGGTGGTACCCCGGCAAGTTCAAGCGCCAGGACGAGCGGGTCATCGTGCGCTGGAACGAGATTCTCTCCCCGGAGGGCGCGGACACCTTCCACGTGCGCGGCCCCCGGCTGATGCGCCACGACTTCGTGGGCGTGCGCTGCTCCGAGGGCTGCGCCGACCCCTACCGCACCGAGTACGTCTACACGCCGCGGTAGATGTAGATCGGGCGAAGACCTACGACGGACGCCGGCCGCCTCCAGGGGGCGGAGGCCCTCTCCCCGCTCGTTCCTCGCTGCCCCCCCCCCAATTTTCGGGGGAGGGTTTTGTGTCTGCGTGTGGGGCGGCCGTCTGCGCGGGAGGCCCCACCCCCCGGCCCCCTCCCCCGCGCCGCACTGAGCCATTCGTGTCCGGCAGGCACCAGTGCGCGCGGCCCGCGGAGAGGGGGAGACCTGAACTGCGCGATTCCAAGCTTCGCGCGCAGGCCCGACAACCCTCCCCCAGACTTGGGGGAGGGTGCGAGCCTAAGCGAGCGGGTGGGGGCGGCGCCGGCGCCCGTACAGCGCGATGCAGTTCTCCCGCAGTTCCTCTGCGGCTCTCCGTTTTCCTCTGCGGCTCCGCGTGAAAACCCCGCTGTAGAACCCTGCCCCGCGCGCACGCCATGCGTTTGCCCCTTGACGGGGGGTGCGGGGCGGCGCACCCTACGAGAAGCGCCCCGACGCGCGAGGGGCGCCCCGTCATCCATCCCACCCTTGCCCCGGAGGTGCACATGGCGTCAGCCCCCTCATTCACAACCGACCGCATCCGCAACGTGGTGGTGGTCGGGCACGGCGGGGCGGGAAAGACGACCCTGGTGGACGCGTGCTCCTACGCCGCCGGCACCAGCCGCCGCCATGGGTCCACGGACGACGGCACCGCCCTCACGATGTTCACCCCCGAGGAGATCGCCCACAAGATCTCCATGAACGTGTCCGTGGCGCACGCCGCCTGGATGGACACCAAGATCAACTTCATCGACACCCCCGGCTACCTGGACTTCCTGGGCGAGACCAAGGCGGGCATCCGCGTGGGCGACGGCGCCCTGGTGGCCGTCAGCGCCGTCAACGGCGTGGAGGTGGGCACCGAGCGCGTCTGGGAGCTGCTGCAGGAGCGGCACCTGCCGGCCATCTTCTTCGTGACCATGATGGACCGCCAGAACGCCGACTTCGAGCGCGTCTACCAGGACATCAAGGAGCACCTGACGCCCAAGGCCATCCCGGTGGAGGTGCCCATCGGCGCCGGCGACGACTTCAAGGGCATCGTCAACCTGTTCAGCGACCGCGTCCACCACTACCACGAGGGCACCACCAGCGGCGAGTACCAGGAGGACGACGTCCCCGCGGAGCTGCAGCCCCTGGTGGACCGCTTCTACGACGAGCTGATCGAGACCATCGCCGCCACCGACGACACGCTGCTGGAGCACTACCTGGAGGGCGACACCATCACCCGCGACGAGGCGCTGCACGCGCTCAAGCAGGCCATGCTGCGCGGCGACCTGTACCCGGTGTTCTGCGGCGCGCCCAACAAGACCTGGGGCACGCGGGCGCTGCTCAGCAAGCTGGTGGAGCTGATGCCCAGCCCCCAGGAGCGCCCGGCGGAGCTGGCGCGCGGCCGCAACGACACCATCGTGGAGCTGCGCAACCTGAACAGCGACCCGTTCGGCGCCCTGGTGTTCAAGACCACCAGCGAGCCGCACGTGGGCGAGCTGTCGTACTTCCGCATCGTGGGCGGTTCCGTCAACAACGGGGCGGAGGTCTACAACGCCAACCGCGAGAAGGCGGAGAAGCTGTCGCACCTGTCCATCCCGCAGGGCCGCGAGCGCATCGAGGTGGAGGCCCTGCGCGCGGGCGACATCGGCGTGGTGGCCAAGCTCAAGGACACGCACACCAACGACAGCCTGTCGTCGCCGCAGCACCCGCTGGCGCTGGAGCCCATCTCCTTTCCGGAGCCGGACATCGCGGTCGCGGTGGAGCCGGCCACGCGCGGCGAGGAGGACAAGCTCTCCGTGGGCCTGCACAAGCTGCACGAGGAGGACCCCTGCTTCGTGAGCGAGTACGTGCCGGAGCTGGGGCAGACCATCGCGCGCGGGCTGGGCGAGCTGCACCTGGAGGTGCAGATCGAGCGGCTGCGGCGCAAGAACGGGGTGGAGGTGGTGGTCAAGCCGCCGCGCATCCCCTACCGCGAGACCATCAAGGCCGCGGCCGAAGGGCACGGGCGCCACAAGAAGCAGACGGGCGGCCGCGGCCAGTTCGGCGACGCGCACGTGCGCCTCAAGCCGGTGCCGCGCGGGCAGGGGTACAAGTTCACCGACGCCATCGTGGGCGGCGTCATCCCCGGCAAGTACATCCCCGCGGTGGACAAGGGTATTCAGGAGGCGGCGCAGCGCGGCATCCTGGCCGGGTTCCCGGTGGTGGACTTCGAGGCGGAGTGCTACTTCGGCAGCTACCACTCCGTGGACAGCAGCGAGATGGCGTTCAAGATGGCCGGCATCCTGGCCTTCCACGCCGCCGCGGAGAAAGCGCAGCCCGCCATCCTGGAGCCGGTGATGCAGGTGGACGTGTTCACCCCCGAGGAGTTCCTGGGCGACGTGATCGGCGACCTGAACCAGCGGCGGGGGCAGATCCTGGGCATCGAGCCGGCGGGGCGCAACCAGCGGGTGCGCGCGCTGGTGCCGCAGGCGGAGCTGTACAAGTACTCCACCACGCTGCGCTCGCTGACGCAGGGCCGCGCCACGCACACGCGCACCTTCGCGAGCTACGAGGAGGTGCCCGCGCACGAGGTGCCCAAGCTCGTCGACGCCGCCAAGAAGGAGCGCGAGGAGCTGGCCGCGGCGCGGTAGCGCACGCCTGGGGAAAGCACACGCCCCCGCACCGGTGCCGGCGCGGGGGCGTGTCTCGTCTGGTTGCGGCTGCGGTTCAGTACGGCGATGGCCGCCCGAACGTGACGCGCTCGAAGAGCCGGGGCGGGTTCTGGTATCCGTGTTCCGTGGCGCGGATCTGCCGGATCAGCTCACGGTAGCGGTCCAGCGTTCCGGGCGCGCTGTCGTGGCGCGACTGCTCCGCGGTTCCGCCGGCCGGCTGGTCGCTCGCCGGCCTTGGCGTCTGCTTGTCCATCGGTCGTGCGTCCTGAGAGCGTTGTGACTTCGCGTGATTCAAGGTACACCGGGTGGCGCTGTACAACAACGGTGCCCGGAAAGTTGTCCGGCTGGATGCCCCCCGCGATACCGTGAAAGATCATCGCCAGCAAAAGGGTGCCGAAGCCGAACATGATCAGCGACTGTCCCCGATCGATGCGATCCTCTTCTTCCAGGTTCATGCGGTAGAGGCGTCCAGCCGCCATCACAGTCAGAACGGCCGTGTGGTATTCTGTGTCTGCCCGGTTCGGCGCCGCCACGCGGCTCAGTGCGCTCTCCGGCAGGAGCAGTTCCGAAGAGGCCGGGAGTGCCCGTGGTGGACGTGAGCCGCGGAGTGAGCGCAGGATGCTCCCGAGCCGTTGCCATCGGGTGGCCGGATGCGAATGGCGGGTGAGATCGACGCGCAGGATCCCGAGCATGAAGAGAGGCGCGACGACAAGGAATACCAGGGAGATGATGATCAGCGCTTTCGCGATATAGCCGAGCGGGGAGCGAGCATGTGCTTCCAGTAGCCGGAACGCTCCAAGCCCCAGGAAGGCGGCCACGATGGTCAGTTGCACGTTGACGCGACGGCCGAGCCTTCGCGCGTTTTCCTCCTCCGCGTTCCACCAGCGGATCGCGTGGTCGAGTACCGGGCCACGTCCGGAGTCGTGCGCCGCGCGATCCTGCGCGGCCGGGTCATTCCCATCTTCCACCGGCGACGGAAGCATAGGCGTGTATCTGTGGTGCTGTGGGGTAGAGCGAAGGTGCGGAAGATATGATCTTCCTCTTCGCTCCGCAACGATTTTACGGCGCCTTTGGATCGATATTGTGAGCGCACCGAACAGGCCAGACAGGCGTCGCGACTGGCGTAATGGCTGGTGGTAAACGCAACCTTTCAGTTTCGCTGCAAACCACCACCCGGGATTTTCCGGACCGCATGTCCATCGAATCCGAGCACGACTGGCGCGGGCTGCGCGCCGCGGGAAAGGTCGTCCGCCTGGTGCTGGCGGAGATGACGAAGGCCGTCCGGCCGGGCGCGACCACGGCGGAGGTGGACGCGGTGGCGGGGCGGGTGCTGGCGGAGCACGGCGCCCGCCACGCGCCGCGGCGGCTGCTGGGCTTTCCCGCGGACTCGTGCATCAGCGTCAACGACGAGGCGGTGCACGGCCTGCCCGGCGAGCGGGTGATCCGCGCCGGCGACCTGGTCAAGCTCGACGTGGTGGCGGAGAAGGACGGCTACATGGCGGACGCGGCCGTCACCCTCGCGGTGCCGCCGGTAACGGAGGAGAAGCGGCGGCTGGTGCAGTGCGCGCGCTCCGCCTTCTTCCAGGCCATGAAGGTGGCGCGCGCCGGCACGCGCCTGGGCGAGATCGGCCGCGTGGTGGAGGACGAAACGCGGCGCTGCGGGTTCACGGTCATGCGCGAGCTGGGGGGCCACGGCATCGGCCGCACCATGCACGAGCCGCCGCACGTGCCCAACTACCACGACTCCCGTGATCGGACGGTGCTGACCGAGGGACTGGTGATCACCGTGGAGCCCATCATCGCCGCGCGGTCCGGACGCGCGGTGGAGGCGGGCGACGGCTGGACCCTGCGCACCGCGGACGGCGGGCTCTCCGCCCACCACGAGCACACCATCGTCATCACCCGCGGTCGCCCGGTCCTGCTCACCGCCGCCTGACACACGGCGCCGCCCCTCCCCGTGGATCGAGGAGGGGCGGCGCGTCTCTCGCTGTCTTCTGGCTAAAGCGCGATGTCATTCTGAGGGAGCGCCCCGCGGATCCAGACCTCCGCGCAGCCCCTGGGCGCGACCGAAGAATCTTGCCCGCGTGCGCCGGGGTGTGCTTCGCGCGGGGACGCATGCGTGCCTTCCCGCGCGTCCTCGCGCCCCGTCCCACGCACAGAAGATCCTTCAGTCGGCGCCGGAGCGTGGCGTCAGGCCAGGACCTGCGCGGCGCCTCCTTCAGGATGGACACGTGGGTTTTGCGCGTCCAACCGCGCCGAGACGCCCCGTCGCGTCTCGACGGTGGACGCGAGCCGCCCCCTCCCGCGTTGCGCGGGAGGGGGCGGCGACGTGCGCGCGAGCGCCGTCAGTGGCTGTTGTGGCCTCCTCCTCCGCCGGGGAAGTAGCGGCGGCAGGTGTCCTGCTGGCCGGGCAGGTAGACGCAGATGTTGGCCATCATCCCCAGGTCCTCGTGCGACAGCACGTGGCAGTGGTACACGAACGGCCCGGCGGCGATGGGGTGGAACTTGAAGCGCACCTTGACGATGTCGCCGACGGTCTTGCCGCTGGAGTCCTTGTGCACCCCCAGCGTCACGTTGTCGAAGAACACGGAGTCCTGCTCCACCCGCCTCCCGTTGACCTCCGTGATCAGGAAGTCCGTCTGGTGGATGTGGAACGTGTGGCGGAACTGGTCCAGGTTCACCAGCGTCCACTCCTGCACCCGCCCCACCTGGACGGCGCGGTCCAGGCGCGTGGGGCTGTAGGTGGAGTCGTTCAGCAGGTAGATGTTCTTGTTGCCGTCGAAGCGGAAGCGGAGCGTGAAGGTGTCCACGTCCGCCGTGTTGGCCAGCCGGCGCATGGAGTCCGCCAGGACCGGGTTGATGCGGGCCAGCGCCGTGGTCTCGCGCGACTCGCGGGCCGCGGGCGCCTCCGCCGGCAGGCCCAGGGTGATCAGCTCGCCGATCTTGACGGACGTGCTGGAGCCGCCGAAGGAGGGCGCCGCCACCAGGTTGGCGGACCAGTCTCCCTGCCCGCCGGTGATGATGGCCTCCGCACGGCCGCCGGGCGGGATGAACAGCGAGTCCTGCCGGATGGGCTGGACCACCGGGTTCCCGTCGAAGGCCAGGACGGTGAAGGTGTAGCCGTCCAGCTTGAGGTTCAGGAAGGTGTTGCCCGTGGCGTTGAGGATGCGCAGCAGCTCCTGCTGGCCCGCCGCGATGGTCATGCGCGGGCACTGCACCTGGTTGATGTTCAGCACCGGGCTGCCGCCGGAGTCGGGCGTCTTGATGACCAGGATGCGCTCGCGGGCGCCGCGGTACTCGGGGAAGTAGCTCAGCAGGTCGCCCACCACCATGGCGCCCGCCAGGCCGCCCGCCACCTGCGGCAGCGTGCTGCCGTGCGGGTGCGGGTGGTACCACATCAGCCCCTGCGACTGCACGCTGTCGATGGCCGGCAGCAGCGGGTACTCGTTGAGGTTGTTGCCGCCCCGCCAGGGGATGACCACGTGCGTCACGTTGTCGCCCGGGGTGGGGATGGGCGTGACCACCAGGCCGTGGTAGTGCTGGTTGGTGGTGTCCACCTGGCCCGGCTGCAGGCCGCCGACCGCCTGCATGTTGTTGACGACGTTGATGCGCACCGTCTCGCCCAGGCCCACGCGCAGGGTGGGCGCGTTGTAGCCCCTGTTGTACACGTTGGTGGTGAGCTGGCCGGAGCGGCCCCGGATGGTGTAGGTGGCCGGCGCCATCTCCAGCCTGGCGCTCAGCACGCCGCCGCTGGACACGATCTCCGGCAGCGGGGGCAGCGGCGTGGTGCAGGAGTCCGACAGCCGCACGGTGGCGCGCGGGATGGCGACGCGCACCAGCGGGCTCCGCTGCGCCTGCGCGCCGGCGGCCGCGGCCAGCGTGGCGGCGGCCGCCAGGAGTACGGCGCGGCGGACGGGGGTGGATCGGGGCATTGCTCCTCCGTTGGGTATGAAGGGTGTGACGATGACCTGCGGGAACGGGCGGATGGACAGGGAATGCTCGAGCGGCAGAGGGGCAGGCGCGCTGCCCGGTGTCGGCGATGGGAGATCGAAAGCAGGGGCGGGGCTGATTAGCCTGCAAGGATAGTGATGGGTCCCGCGCGGGATCAAGCAAACATCAGGAGCGCGGCCGTTCCCAGCCTCCATCGCGCACGACGAAAGCGGCCGCCCCTCTCCCCGCAGCGTGGGAGAAGGGCGGCCGCCTGTACGATCCCGCCGGCTGTACCCTGTAACCTGTCCCCTGTAAGCTGCCGTTCAGACCCGCCTGCCGCCCCGCCGCAGCAGCCGCAGGATGAACAGCAGCACCACCGCGCCGATGAAGGCCGTGAAGATGGTGCCCGCCAGCCCGCCGAACGGCGTTTCCACGCCGAGCTGCGCGAACAGCCACCCGCCCACGAACGCGCCCACGATGCCGATGATGATGTCGCCGATGATGCCGTAGCCGGTGCCGCCCATGACCAGCGACGCCAGCACGCCGGCGACGAGCCCCACGATGATCCAGGTCAGGATGTCCATCGTCCGCCTCCCGTCAGAGTTGAGCGGATGAGAGGGCAACGGCCGTGCCGGGAACCGGGAAGGCGCACGGCGGGTTCTCGACAGGGCGATAACGGGGGCGTAGACTGTGGGCGCCCCGCCGGACCGCATCCGCCCCTGTTCCCCGACCCGCCCGCCGATGGAGCCGCCGGCCCGCAGGCAGTACCGGTACTACGACTTCATCCTGGCCGCGTTCGTGACGGTGCTGCTCACGTCCAACCTGATCGGCCCGGGCAAGCCCGCGCAGATCGGCGGCTTCGAGTTCGGCGCGGGCATCCTGTTCTTTCCCATCTCCTACCTGTTCGGCGACATCCTGACGGAGGTCTACGGCTACGCGCGCACCCGCCGCGTGGTGTGGACCGGATTCGCGGCGCTGGCGTTCGCGTCGCTGATGAGCCTGGTGGTGCTGGCGCTGCCGCCCGCGGAGGGGTGGCAGGGGCAGGAGGCGCTGCGCTCGGTGTTCGGGCAGACGCCGCGCATCGTCATCGCCTCGCTGGTGGCGTTCTGGGCGGGCGAGTTCGCCAACTCGTACGCCATGGCCAGGATGAAGCTGGCGTCGGAGGGCCGGGCGCTGTGGATGCGGGCCATCGGCAGCACGGTGGTGGGGGCGGGGGTGGACTCCGCCATCTTCTACCCCGTGGCCTTCGTGGGCGTCTGGCGGACGGAGACGGTCCTGAAGGTGCTGGTGACGAACTACGTGCTGAAGGTCCTGTGGGAGGTGGTGGCGCTGCCGCTGACCTACCGCGTGGTGGCCGCGCTCAAGCGCGCGGAGCACGAGGACTACTACGACCGCAACACCAACTTCACCCCCTTTTCCCTCGCGACGGAGTAGACGCGGCGCATGCTCAAGCTCGACCTGATCCACACGGTCGCCTTCGCGGGCGTGGTGCTGTTCCTGGGCTACGGCATCCGCCGGCTGGTGCCGCCGCTGGCCCGCTACAACATCCCCGCGCCGGTCATCGGCGGCCTGCTGGTGTCCATCGTCATGGCGGTGGCGCACGCGCAGGACCGCACCTTCATCGAGTTCGACACCACGCTGCAGTCGCCGCTGATGGTGGCGTTCTTCACCTCGATCGGCTTCGCGGCCAGCGTGCGGCTGCTGCGGGTGGGCGGGCCGCAGGTGCTGACCTTCCTGGCCCTGGCGGCGGTGTTCGCCGTGGTGCAGAACCTGGTGGGCGCCGGCCTGGCGACGGCGCTTGGCCTGCACCCGCTGTTCGGCGTGCTGACCGGCTCGGTCACGCTCACCGGCGGCCCGGCGACGGGCCTGGCGTTCGCGCCGGCGTTCGCGGAGGCGGGGGTGCCGGGCGCGGCCACGGTGGCCATCGCGGCGGCCATGGTGGGCATCGTGAGCGGCGGGCTGATCGGCGGGCCCATCGGCACGCGGCTGGTGGAGCGCAACCGCCTGCGCCAGGCCCGCACCACGCGCGAGACCCTGGAGACGCCGGCGGCCTCGGACATCGTGGAGGAGCAGCTCGCCGACCGCCCGCTCAAGGCGCCGGAGGGGGACGACGAGGAGAGCTTCGGGCTGCTGCAGAGCGTGGTGCTGGTGCTGGTCGCGATGTGGATCGGCTCGTGGATCAGCGCGGGCATCGTGTCGCTGGGCCTCAAGATGCCCGCCTACATCGGGGCCATGCTGGCGGCCATCCTGATCCGCAACCTGGACGACGTGACGGGGATCTTCCGCATCAACCAGAAGCTGATCGACGACATCGGCAACGTGTCGCTGTCGCTGTTCATCGTGATGGCGCTGATGACGCTCAAGCTGTGGGAGATCGGGAACCTGGCGGGGCCGCTGGTGATCCTGCTGTCGGTGCAGGTGCTGATGATCGCCATCGTCTGCTTCTGGCCCATCTTCCCGGCCATGGGCAGGGACTACGACAGCGCGGTGATGAGCAGCGGGTTCGCGGGGTTCATGCTGGGCACCACGGCCAACGCCATGGCCAACATGCGGTCGCTGGTGGAGCGGTACGGGCCGGCGCCGCGGGCGTTCCTGGTGGTGCCGATGGTGGGGGCGTTCTTCATCGACGTGATCAACGCGTTCATGATCACGGGGTTCCTGAACCTGTGGGGGTGATCGCGCGGCGCGTGCGTCTGCGCCGCCCCCACCCGCTCGCCTAGGCTCGCACCCTCCCCCAAGTCTGGGGGAGGGTTGCTGCTTGATGGGGATTGTGTGCGCGGCGGACGCCCGGCCGGCGGTTGAAACCGCGCCTCCAGGAGCACGAAGTCCGCCTGCGCGGACTGGACGGGAGAGACCCTGGGCACCGGGCGGTGATCCGCGCATTTCCATGGTAGAGACGCCCCGCCGGGGCGTCTCTACGAGGGTCTGCCTCGCCATGGCCGGGGGCAACGCGCACCAGCGTACTCCCTCTCCCACGGCGGTTTGTGGGAGAGGGACAGCGTGGCAGCGAGGACGCGACGACCGTCGCG
>DASTLD010000156.1:0-24073 GCA_035715345.1 Longimicrobium sp. | reverse complement strand
GTCCACCTCCGCCGCGCGGCTGGCGCGGGCGTAGAGGGTGATGGGCAGCGCCGCGTCGTCCGAGCGCCAGGTGCGCCAGGGCCCCGCCGCGAAGGCGGCCAGGTAGGTGGAGATGGGCTCCGTCTCCGCGAAGGTGCTGCGGACGGCGGCGCCGTGCGTCTCCGACGACTCCAGCGGCCCGTTCGAGAGGACCTTCCACCCCGCCGGGGCGATGAGGGAGGTGCGGAAGCGCGCCTTGAGGTCCGGCTGGTCGAAGCAGGGAAAGAGCTGGTTGGCATCCGCCGGCACCAGCAGCGTGTACAGGTACGGCGACCCGTCCGTGCTGTCCACGAAGCGGATGATGCTGGCACCCGCCGCCGCGATGCGCGCGGTGAACGCCGCCTCCACCCGGTTCTCGCCGCCGCGCAGGTAGCGCGCGGGGACGCGCACGTGGCCGTTGCGCCACTCCGCGTCCGGCACCGCGCGGCCGTTGGCGCTCACGCCGCCCAGGCGCGGCCCGCGGAAGTCCAGCACCAGGTCGCCCGCGTCGGCCCTGCGCTGGAAGGTGACGGCGACGGTGCCCGGCGCGCTGTCCGCCGCGGTCACGTCCAGCTCCAGGCGGTAGCGCACGTCCGACAGCGTGGCCGCGCGCCGCCTTGCCAGCTCCAGCGACACCCCCGTCTGCATCAGCGGATCATTCCCGGTGGCGGGTGCGGGCGATTGACCGGCGAGCGGCGCGGCCAGGGCGGCCGCGAGGAGCGCGATGGCGACGACTCCCCCGGGGCCCGGCGTACCCTCGCGCTCCTCGTACGGGAGCCGGGACCGTGCGTCCAGCCGCGCCCAGCCGTAGTGGAGGGCGGCCAGGAAGATGGCGTCCGCCACCGCGGCGGCGTCGCGGCCGGCGGCGAGCGCGTACGCGGCCCCGCCCAGGACGCCGCCGAGCGCGTATGCGTACCACGCCGGGCGCTCCGCGCCGCCGCCGCGCTTCCGCACCAGGTGGACGGCCACGTGCACCGCGGCGTAGACGGCGACGCCGGCGCCCTGCGCCAGCCCCGCGCGCAGGCCGTCCGCCAGCCAGCCGGACGCCGCCGCGACGGCAGCCGCCAGCATCACCACGGCGAGCCAGGTCCACGGGGGCACGTCCGCCGGCAGCGGGGGCCGCGGCGGGCCGCGAACGCCGAACGCCAGCGCCAGGCCGGCGCCCAGGCACCAGACGAGCGTGCCCACCGCCGCGCCGGCCAGCGCGTACGTCACCCACCCCGAGATCGTCAGCGGAAGCGGCAGCATGCCGAGCCCCGCGGCCGCCAGGAACAGCACGACGCAGAGCAGCAGCCCGCCGGTGAGCGCCCGGAAGCGCTCCTTCTCCTCGATCGATTCCATGTCTCCTACAGTCCGCGGATCAGGCAGCCGCAGATGAGCAGCGCGCCCGAGAGCAGCAGCGCCCAGCGGCCCAGCTCGTACGGCAGCTCGATGCCGGCCAGCATCTCCAGCGCGCCCGCCAGCCAGAGCACGATGGCCACCGCCAGCGTGGTGCCGCGGGGCGACTGCGGGCGGATCCAGCGTGCGGCCATGCGGCGGCTCCGCGCGGAGGGTCGAAACGGATGGGTGGATGCGCAAAGCTACCGGGTCCATCCCCGCCCCGGCAAGCGATTTGCGCCTGCCCCGCGCCATGTCCGCTCCGCGCGTGTTCCTGCTCTCTCCCGCGTACTGCGGCGGCAAGCGCGCCCAGCTCGTGATGCGCGACGCGGCGTCGTTCCCGCTGGCGCGCCAGCTCCGCGCGCCGGAGGGCGCGCCGCTGGGCGACGTGTTCAGCTTCCTGAGCGGCCTGTACTTCCGCGGCAAGATGGCGTACGTCAAGGCCTTCGACCGCCCCCCGGACGGGCTGCCGGGCGCGCTGGTCATCACCTCCACGCGCGGGCTGGTGCCGCCCGAGAGCCGCATCACGCTGGACGTGCTGCGCGAGTTCGCGGAGGTGGGCGAGGTGGCGGTGGGCAACGTGCGCTACCAGGGCCCGCTGGAGGAGCACATGCGCGCCGTGGACGCCGCCGCCACGCCCGACACCCTGTTCGTGCTGCTGGGCTCCATCGCCAGCGACAAGTACGTGCGAGTGCTGACGGACATCGTGGGCGAGCGCCTGGTCTTTCCCCCGGACTTCGTGGGCCGCGGCGACATGAGCCGCGGCGGCCTGATGCTGCGCGCGGCGGAATCGGGCAAGGAGCTGGAGTACGTGCCGGTGCTGGGCGCCGTCCGCCACGGGCCGCGCCCCCCCAGGCTGGAGCCGCGCTCCTGGAAGGCGCGCACGTGACCCCGCCCAAGACGACGGTCGTCAACGTCCCCGACGCGGACGCCACGCCCGACATCATCCCGCGGAAGGGCGCGCGGTGCGAGGTGCGCGTGGGCGGCAGGGCGGTGTCGCTCAGCAACCTGCACAAGCCGTTCTGGCCGGAGCTGGGCATCACCAAGGGCGACCTGCTGCGCTACTACGTGGCCGTGAGCCCGTGGCTGCTGCCGCACCTCAAGGACCGGGCGATGGTGATGAAGCGCTACCCCAACGGGTGGCGCGGCAAGTTCTTCTTCATGAAGCGCACGCCGGAGCACGCGCCGGAGTGGCTGCAGACCTGCTCCATCGAGCACGGCTCCGGCAGCGTGATCGATTTTCCGCTGGTGCAGAACCTGGCCTCGCTGCTGTGGGTGGTGAACCTGGGGTGCATCGACCTGAACCCCTGGTACTCGCGCTGCCAGGACACGGACCGGCCGGACTTCCTGCACTTCGACCTGGACCCCACGCCGGAAGCCGGCTTCGACCGCGTGCGCGAGGTGGCGCTGCTGGTGCGCGAGAACCTCACCAAGCTGCGGATGCCCTGCTACGCCAAGACCAGCGGCTCGTCCGGCATCCACGTGTACGTGCCCATCGTCTTCGGCCCCACGCAGAAGCAGGTGTGGGCGTTCGCCAAGGAGTTCGCGCGGGCCATGGAGAAGATCGCCCCCGCCATCGTCACGGCGGAGTACCGCGTCGCGAAGCGGCCGAAGGGGCGGGTGCTGGTGGACTACAACCAGAACGCCTGGGGCCGCACGCTGGCTTCCATCTACTCCGTCCGCCCCAACCCCCACGCCGCCGTGTCCATGCCGGTGACCTGGGAGGAGATCGAGGGCGGCGTGGAGGTGGCGGACTTCACGCTGCGCAACGCGCCGGCGCGGCTCGCGGAGCACGGCGACCTGTGGAAGCCGCTGCTCGCCAAACGCGGGCGATTCGACCTGCGCGACCTGCTGTGAACCTCCCCATCCCGCTCGACTACGCGCCCGCGGAGGCGGAGACGCTGGCGGAGCTGCCCGAGGGCCCGGAGTGGCAGTACGAGCCCAAGTGGGACGGCTTTCGCTGCCTGGCCTTCCGCGACGGCGGCGAGGTGGACCTGCGCTCCAAGGCCGGCAAGCCGCTGGGGCGCTACTTCCCGGACCTGCTGGAGCGGCTTGCGGCGCTCAGTGCGAACCGCTTCGTGCTGGACGGCGAGATCGTGGTCCCCGTGGGCGGCGGCCTGTCGTTCGACGAACTGCAGCTCCGCCTGCACCCCGCCGCCAGCCGCGTGCAGAAGCTGGCCGCCGCGTACCCCGCCACCTTCGTCGCCTTCGACCTGCTGCTGGGCCCGCGCGGCAACCCCATCACGGACCGCCCGCTGCGGGAGCGCCGGGAGCGGCTGGAGGACTTCGCCGGGCGGTTCTTCCCCGCGAAGGAGGGGGCGCGCCTCTCGCCCTGCACCTGCGAGGCCGCCGAAGCGCGGAAGTGGCTGGCGTCCGGCGACGAGGGGCTGGACGGGGTGATGGCCAAGCGCGTGGACCTGCCGTACCAGAGCGGCGAGCGCACGGGCATGGTCAAGGTCAAGAACCTGCGCAGCGCGGACTGCGTGGTGGGGGGATACCGTTACGCGCAGAAGGGCGAGCGCATCGTGGGCTCGCTGCTGCTGGGGCTGTACGGCGCGGACGGGCTGCTGCACCACGTGGGCTTCTGCTCCGCCATTCCCCGCGACGACCGGCGCGAGCTGACGCCGCGGCTGGAGGCGCTGCGCGGCGGGCCGGGGTTCACGGGCAGCGCGCCGGGCGGGCCCAGCCGCTGGAGCGCCATGAGCGGCCGCAGCTCGGAGTGGGAGCCGCTGCGCACGGAGCTGGTGGTGGAGGTGGCGTACGACGCCTTCACCAGCGGCCGCTTTCGCCACGGCACGCGCTTTTTGCGCTGGCGGCCGGACAAGGCACCGGAGCAGTGCCGCATGGAGCAGGTGGCGCGCGAGAGCGCCGCGGCGCTGCGGCTGCTGCGGCACTGAACGGCGCAAAGGTGCGGAAAGCTTTGACGAAGGCGGGATGGACGCGCATATTGGCCGTCCAGCCGGAGCCGCTCCGGCCGTTCGCCGCCCGCGGGCGGCGCACCTCACCAGATCAGGGAAAGACACGATGAAGAAGGCAGCCGCTGGTCTCTGTGCGGCCGTGGCCACGCTCGCGTTCGCGGGCGCCGCCCAGGCCCAGATCTGCGCGGGCTTCCCCTCGGTGGACCGCGGGTTCTACTTCGGTGGGCGGATCGACTTCCCGGACGACTACGATTCCTTCGGCGTGGAGGCCAACTACAACGCGTCCGGGCCGCTGAGCGTATACGGCGGCGTCAACGTGCTCTCCGGCGAGGGCGAGGACGACGAGAGCGAGAACGAGTACGTGGCGGGCCTCGCCTTCGAGGTCGCGTCGCTCGGGCTCATGATCGGGCCGCAGGTCTCCGCCTGCCCCGTGGTGGAGCTCAGCTACCTTGAGCTCGGCGACGACACGGGCAGCGCAACGTACACGCGGATCCCCATCGGCCTGGGCATCGGCGCCAGCCTGGGCGTGCCCGGGATCGGGCTGGCGGGCTACGTCCAGCCGCAGCTGGTGATCTCGCGCGTGGAGTTCGACACGCCGGTGCTGGACGACACGGAGACGGAGACGGACTTCGGCATCAAGGCCGGCGTGTTCGCGAAGTTCGCGATGATCAGCGTGGGCGGCGAGGTGCGGCACGTCTTCATCGAGGACGGCCCGGACCCGGTGTTCGGCATCCGCGTGGGCATCGCGGTGCCGTAAGGGGCCCTCACCCTGCGTGCACCACGGCGCGCGACTTCGTCGCGTCCGCGGTGCACGCTGTCCCTCTCACACAAACTGCGTGGGAGAGGGCGAAGATCCGCCCGATGTGCGCACGACCGCTTGAATGAAGGCCCCTCTCCCGATTGCGGGGGGAGGGGCCTTTTTCGCGCTGCAACCGCACGGGTGCCGGCGATGCGCTGAGACCTCCGCGTGCAGTCCGTGCAGGCGGACTTCGTGTTTTCTCAGGCGCGGTTTCAACCGCCGGCGCGATGGCGGGCGTCGCGCACCTGCCCACCCTGCCCTGATTGCACTCGTCTCCACCGCAACGCCCCAACGTCGGGCGCCGAAATCCTGCAACGCTGATCGAGCTGCTACGGCTGTGGTGTGGCCCGCATGCGCAGGATCGGATAGGTCCCGCGCTCGATCCACGGATCCAGCACGTTCCAGGCGGTAAAGCCGTCGTCGGAGCGGGGCTCCAGCAGGGTGAAGACAAGGCGGCCGAGCGGCTGGTCCAGCGGCACCAGGACGCTGCCCGCCGGCGCGGCGCGGGTGGAAGGCTGCCAGGCCCCGCGCACCGTTCGCTCCCGGTGGCCCTGGAACGCGCGCTCCGCGGTCCAGGTGGTGTCCACGCGGAACTCCTCCACGCGCACTTCCCTGGGCAGCATCACCGTGCTCATGCGCACGCCGTGCGCGCGCAGGCGGTCCAGCACGTCCCCGGCATCCGGGAGGACGAGATACGCGCGCGGCGCGGTCTCCGTGTCCGCCGCGTCGAACTGCTGGAACTCGGGCATCCGCTCCGGGCGCACCACGTCGCGGCGCAGCAGCATGGGCTGGCCCGTGTAGGGGTGCCGCTGCTCCTCCACCTCGCCCATCAGGATCTCCACCGCCGGCGTGCGGCGCAGGCGCGCGGTCACTGCCATCGCCCGCCCCACCACGCTCTCCGCGTCCGCGGCGGCGGTGGCGCGGCGGATGGACGACGCGTGCGCGGCCGCGTAGTCCAGCACCTCCTCCACGAAGTCGCTGGTCACGCGGATGCGGTCCGCGAAGGTCAGGTACGAGTACGCCTCGCTCAGGATGGCGAAGCGGTTGCGCAGGCCGGCGTAGTTGGTCCCGAAGCGCGGCCGGTGGTCGAAGGTGTACCAGGCCCGCTCCGCGTCCGCGTTGCCGTCCTGCGGCGAGGGCACGTTGCCGTAGTAGTACGCCAGCCACCCGCGCTCGCGCATGGCGCGCGTCACCGCCGGCAGCCACGCCCCCCGCAACTCGCGTGTGATGGCGTCCGGCGTGTTGGGGTGCAGCGGCGCCGCGTAGGTCAGGTGATACGCGTGGTAGGTGCCGTTGGTGGTGTGCAGGTCCACCAGCACGTGCGGGTCGTACTCGCGCAGCAGCCACGCCAGCGAGCGCGCCTCGGGCGATTCCAGCTTGGTGTGGTCGCGGTTCAGGTCCAGCCCCTGCGCGTTGGGCCGCTGCCCCATCCCCCCGACGGGCCCGTGCTGGGCGGCGCGATTGGTCAGCAGCACGCGCTCGTTGCCGTCCGCGTTGTAGATGGGGGCGATCAGCAGCACCAGCGAGTCCAGCCACGCCGCGTGCTTGCCCCCGGCGACGTCGCGCAGCAGCATCTGCAGCGATTCCTTCCCCTCCACCTCGCCCGCGTGGATGTTGCCCTGCAGGTACACGACGGTGCGCCCGCTGGCCCGCACCGCCGCCGGCGACGCGTCCGCGACGCGCCCCACCACCGCCAGCGGGAGCGTGCGGCCCTCCAGCGTGTAGCCGAACGTGGTGAGGTGGATGAGCGGCGACGCGCGGTCCGCCGCCTCCATGAACGCCACCACCTCGTCGTAGCGGCTGGTCTCGCGGTGGTCCGTGCGCTCCGGCCGCGTGCGGGGGATGCCGGTCTGCGCGTGCGCGCCCGCAACGGCCAGCGCGAGCGCGAGGGAGAGGAGGGCGGCGGTGTGTCGGCGCATGGTCGTCTTCGGGTGATGGGGTCGCGCCGACAAGCTAGCCCCCATCGCGCTGCGGGCAATGCGCGAACGCGAGAAGGGGCGGACCGGCAGCCGCCGATCCGCCCCCGTCATCCCCCCGGATCCGCCGTTCAGCGGTCGCCGAGCACCGCCACGTCGCGCGAGCGCAGGGGGCGGCCGCTGCCCAGCAGCCCGATCACCCGCTCCGCGCCGGGCTGGTAGCGCAGCGCGGTGGCCCGCATCCCCAGCAGCAGGTTGACGGTCACCAGCGTGCCCGGCACCTCCGTGCCCTCCAGCAGCGAGGAGAGCTGCCCCGCCGTGCCCTCCTGGAAGTTGCGCGCGACGATGACCAGCGCGTCCGGCATCTCGTCCGCCGCGGCCTTCACCGCGTCCAGCGCGGCGCCGCCCAGCGTGAGCTGCACCTGGGGATAGGCCAGCACGATGCCCTCGCGGTCGCCGCCGCCGAAGCGCACGCACTCCTCCGGGCCCACGCTGTCCAGCCGCGCGCCGCCCACCATGTCCTCCATCACCCGCCCGATGCGCTGGCGGAACTCGCCCGCGGCGCTGGGGCCGCGGAAGGACAGGCTGCGCAGCGCGTCCGCGAAGTAGCGGTCCGCGTCGAAGTGGCGGAAGCAGGGCAGCAGCCGCGCCGCCGTGGGCCGGTCCACCCACCCCGTGGCCGCCAGCGCGTCCAGCAGCGCGGCGCCTTCCAGGTGCGGGTCGCGCGCGGCCACCCAGCGCAGCGCGTGCTCCATGCGCACGCTCTCGTCGCCCACCGGCGCAAAGCCCGCGGGCGGGGTGAAGAGGACTTCCGTGAGGGGCCTGCCGAACCAGATCATCGAATCACGCTTTCCACCCGTACAGCGAAAGCGGGAGCACCGCTCCCGCACTCACGCACTTCCGCACTCACGCACTGTCGTTGTGCGATGGAGGATGATGCAGACGCGCCGCTCCGTCAAGCGTCGCGGCGGCGCGGAGCTTGACACCCCATACCCGCCCGGCATCTTGTCGTTCGTCCCGAACCCGCGCCCCGCACCCCGGAGACCCGTGCGCCCCCTGCCGATGCTCGCCGCGCTGCTGTCCCTGGCCGCCTGCGACGTGGACCGCACGCCGCCGCAGTACCTGAACCCGCGCGACCCCGCCGTGGTGGAGCGCCGCGACGCGGAGGACGAGCTGGGGCTGCGCGTGGCCGCCTTCCGCGAGGCGCTGGCCCGCGGCGACCGCGACGACGCCGTGGCCGCGCTGGTGCCGGCGGTCAACGCGCACGTGATCGGGATGGACGGCAACGACGGGCGGGCGCGCTTCGGGGCTGCGGGCATCGCGCAGGCGCTGGAGCCGCTGCGCGCCGGCGCGGGGGCCGCCGTGGCGCGGACCCCGGACCTGCGCGTGGAGGCCGACGCGCGCGCGGGCAACGGCTGGTTCGCCACGCACCTGGAGCTGCTCCCCGTGACCGCCGCGGGGGGGGAGCCCCGCCGCGCGCGCGTCTCCGGCGTGTTCGCGCGGCAGGAGGGCGAGTGGCGGCTGGTGCAGCTCCACCTGTCGCGCGCGGAGGCCCCGCCGCCCGTCAGCCCTGCGGCCGGTTCGCCGCCAGCGAGTCGGGATTCGGCCGCAGCGCCTCCGGAAGGCGGATGACCGGCACCTCGTCCTGCTTCCAGTCCAGCGGCCGGCTCATGGGCGCGTAGTCCTCGCCGGGCTGGAAGCTGAGCGGCTCGGCCACCGCCGCGCGGTACTGCGCCGCGCCGATGCGGCCGCGCGCCAGCAGCATGCGCAGCACCTCGTTGCGCCGCGCCCCCACCGCCCCCGGCTCCGCCTCGGGGTCCTCCATCCGCGGCGCCAGCAGGATGCCCGCCAGCGTGGCCGCCTCGCTGAGCGAGAGCTGCCGCGGCTCCTTGTTGAAGTAGTCGCGCGCCGCGTGGTGCAGCCCGTACACGGGCCACTCCTCCGTGCGCCCCATGTAGACGCGGTTCAGGTACAGCTCCAGCAGCTCCGCGTCGCTGGTGCGCGCCTCCAGCAGCGGCGTCAGCGCCATCTCGCGTGCGCCGTCGCGCAGGCCGCCGCCCAGGCGGTACACCTGCCGCACCAGCTCGCGGCTGACCGCCGGCCGCGTGGCACGGCGCAGCGGCGCGCGCGTGGTGGCGGAGCCGGTGTCCAGCGCCACCGCGAAGGCCAGGGGCACGTGTGCCGGCAGCTCGCGCAGCCGCACCCAGTCCGCGCGGCCGCGCATCTCGCTGCGCTGCTTGAGCAGGCCGCGCTGGAGCTGCCAGTTCATCAGCCCCAGGTACACGCCCGCGCCCGCCACCAGCAGCAGCGCCAGCACGCCCAGCGCGATCAGCGAGTTGCGGTGGCGCCCGCCCAGGCGCGTCTCTTCCGGGCCGCGCGTCCACTTGCCGCCGCGCGCGGCGCCGCCCAGCGCCTTTCCCTTCGGCCTGGACTTCTGCTTGGGCGGCGCGCCGCCCAGCTTCTTGGGCTTCTTGGACCGGAAGATCAAGGTGCGGGATTCACGGGGTTCGGACCGGCTCCGGACGCGCGCGGGCGAGGGCAAGAAGCATTCCCCGCAACGGGTTGCGGTGGCGGCGCCCGCCGCGCGGGGTTAGCTTTGGGCCTCCGGATCACGACGCACACGGGACGATGGAACAAACCTACTTCCGCCGCGGCTTCGGTCTCAAGAAGGAGATCCAGCCGCTCATCCGCTCCGAGTACCACAGCGCGCTGGTGGAGCGCATCCGCGCGCACGGCTACCGCGCCACGTGGGGCCAGGGCGAGCGGCGCGTGACCGTGCGCCTGGCGGAGGAGTTCGGCTTCTGCTACGGCGTGGACCGCGCGGTGGAGTACGCCTACGAGACGCGCGCCAAGTTCCCCGACCGCCGCATCTTCCTGCTGGGCGAGATCATCCACAACCCGCACATCAACGAGCGGCTGACGGAGATGGGCATCGTCTTCCTCCGCCCGGGGGGGGACGGCGCCTTCGACTTCGGCGGGCTCACGCCGGAGGACGTGGTCATCCTCCCCGCCTTCGGGGCCACGGTGGACGACTTCCGCCGGCTGCAGGAGGTGGGGTGCGTGCTGGTGGACACCACCTGCGGCAGCGTGCTGAACGTGTGGAAGCGCGTGGAGCAGTACGCGCGCGACGGCTTCACCGCGCTGATCCACGGCAAGTACTACCACGAGGAGACGCGCGCCACCGCCAGCCAGGCGCTCAAGTACCCCGAGGGCCGCTTTCTCGTGGTCCGCGACATGGACGAGGCGCGGCTGGTGATGGACTACATCGAGCGCAGGCCGGGGTCGCTGACCCGCGCCGCGTTCCTGGAGCACTTCCGCGCCAAGGCGTCGGCGGGGTTCGACCCGGACCTGCACCTGGAGCGCATCGGCGTGGCCAACCAGACCACCATGCTCTCCGGCGAGTCGCTGGCCATCGCGGCGGAGGTGGGGCGCGCGCTGGAGCGGCGGCACGGCGGCGCGCCCGAGTACGACGCCTCCGCGCGCTTCCGCTCCTTCGACACCATCTGCTCGGCCACGCAGGAGCGCCAGGACGCGGTGACGGCGCTGATGACCGGGCCGGAGGGCCCGCCGGACGTGATGCTGGTGATCGGGGGGTACAACTCGTCCAACACCAACCACCTGGCGGTGCTCTGCGCGGAGCACACCCTGACCTTCCACCTGGCGGACGCGCGCTGCATCGACCCGGAGCGCGGCACCATCCGCTTCAAGCCCGCGGGAACGCCGCTGGACGCGCCGGAGGTGGTGGCGGAGGAGTGGCTGCCGGGCGGGCCGGTGGTGGTGGGGCTGACGGCGGGGGCGTCCACGCCGAACAACAAGATCGGCGAGGCGGTGGAGCTGCTGCTGCGGACGCGGGGGCTGGAGGCGGAGCCGGCCGCCGCTACGGCCGCGTGAGCGCGGCGGGCTGCGGCTCCGCCGCGCCCTCGCTCTCGCGCCAGGCCAGCGTGAACTCGCGCAGGCCGGGGAACATCTCGCGGAAGAGCGCGAACACCTCGGGATCGAACGATCCCTCGTCCTCCTCCATGATGCTGAACGCCTTCTCCGGCGACAGCGGCTCGCGGTAGCTGCGCGCCGTGGTCAGCGCGTCGTACACGTCCGCGATGCGCAGGATGCGGGCGGAGAGGTGGATGTCGCCCCCCGCCAGCCGGTCCGGGTACCCCCGTCCGTCCCACCGCTCGTGGTGCCAGCGCACCATGGGGCGGATGTCCCAGGGGAACTCCACGCTGCCCAGCATCTCGTAGCCCGTCACCGGGTGGCGCTCCATGACGGCGCGCTCCTCGTCCGTCAGCTTGCCCGGCTTGTTCAGGATCTCCGCGGGGACCTCCGTCTTGCCCAGGTCGTGCAGGAAGGCGCCCATGCGGAACCAGACGATGTCGTTCTCCGACATCCCCACCCGCTCCGCCAGCCGGCAAGCGTACTCCGCCACGCGCTCGCAGTGGCCGCGCGTGTAGCGGTCCTTGGCCTCGATGGACTCGCCCCAGGAGCGCACCAGCGCCAGGAAGTCCTCCTCGAGTTGCGCGATCCGGCGACCGATCTCCGCCTCGTCCGACCGCGCCTGCAAGGACGTGAACAGCGCGTGCGACCGGTTGAGCGCCGCCAGCGCCTCGCGATTGCGCTCCATGCCGCGCAGCACCAGAGCCAGCTCGCGCTGCGTCTCCGCTTCGAGCAGCGGCTGCCGGTTGACCGCGATCTCCACGGCTTGGCGCAGGTGGATCTCCGCCAAGTGAAGCTTCCCCGTCATGCGGTAGATGACGCCGTAGAACTTGAGCGCTTCCGCCCGGCGGCTATCGTCGCCCAGCCGGCTCGCGATCTCGAAGCCCTCGTCGCAGCTTGCCCGCGCCCGGTGCGGCTGACCCAGCGCCAGGAACAGCTCCGCCCGGTTGATGTGAATGGCGCCCGCCGTCACGACGTCGCCCACGCGGTCGACGATCTCCAGCGCACGCTGGAAGAAGCGCTCGGCGTCTTCCAGGTTGCCGCGGTCTACGTTGAGCATGCCCAAGTTGTTCAAGGCGAAGGCGACACCGCGCTCGTGGCCCCCTCGCTCCAAGTGCTCCAAGCCAGCCATGTAGTGCTCATAGGCCGCGTCCAGATCACCCCGGATGTTGTCCAGGATGCCCCGGTTCTGCTCGATTTCCCCCAGCACGCGCTCGTCACCCGCGCGCAGGCAGAACTCGCGCGCGCGCAGGTACGTCTCCTCCGCGCCCGGAAGGTCGCCCGCCTGCTGGAGCACGATGGCGATGCCGTTCAGCGCGCGACCGCTCACGCTGTACATGCCGTGTTGCTCAGAGACGTGGACGGCCAGATGCAGCAGGTCCGTCGCGACCTCCGTGTGGCCAGCGTCACGGTAGCAGTGTCCCTGCTTCACGAGCACCTCCAGCAGCACGACGGGATCGCCTTCCGCGAGACCTGTGCGGAAGGCGTGCTGGTAGGTCTCGATCGCCTGGCTCCACTGGCCGGCGCGCTCTTGGGCAGAGGCGGCGGCCAGTAGGTCGACTACGGATTCATTCACTTAGGGACAGCTTGCGTACAAAGGATGCAGCCGCGTGAAAAAGGGCGCCCGACGCATCGGGAGCCCCTTCGTCGCGGCTAAACGCGCGTCTTCAGGACGAGATTGCCAGATACCCGGAAAAATGCGGAAGGTGCGTCGAGAGCGTGGTCGCTCCTTCGGCCCTGTTTGCGGTGAACACCTCTTCGAGCCGTCCCCCCGGACCGAAGTAGCCGATCGCCAGTACAGAGAAGGCGGAGACCTCCGCCCCGCGGTAGTTCAGTGTCAGCAGCGGCTGCGCGCCGGCGGGGAATACCAGGCCGTGTGGCTGGAGGTCCACGCCGACGAAGCCCGCGACGGAGGTCATGCTGATGCGCGTGGGCTCCGCCACGGCGCCGGCCGGGAACACCAGCGTGTGGCCGCCCGCGCTGAGCACGCCGCCCTCGGGACCAATGGTCTCGACGTCGTGTGCACCGCCCCGCGAGAAGCTCACACCTTCCGGTAGCGCGATCTTCGTAACCTGCGGGCCAGCGGGTCCGGCCGGCTGCTCGGCGCACCCGCCGATGGCGATCAGGATGCCCGCCGCGGCAAGGGTAAGCAGGGGACGCACACGGACGTTACGCATTGGATTCCTCCTCCTGAGGGAAGTGGCGTGAAACGGATGAAGCCAGGGATGGTGTCGGGGGTGACGGCCAACACAATAGTCGCCCCCGGCCACTCTGTCAACACCTTGGGACCGATCCAAACCGGACCTGACGTTAATGGGCCCGCGAGTGCGCTCGTTTCCCATGGAGTGGCGGATGACGTGCGCCAGCGGGCCGAAAAGCCAGGGGCGCCGCGGGCGGCACCCCTCTCTTCCGGACGATTGCTTCCTCAGTGGTGGTCCGGCCCGCGCCGCAGCACCCGCTGGAAGTGGTTCCAGGTGCCGATGATGGCGCCCAGCCCGGCCAGCGTCAGGAAGAAGGCCACGATGGTCCACGCCACCTGCGCGCTGGGCCGGGTGTCGGCCCAGGTGCCCGCCGCGTAGGCCGCCAGCGCCGCCAGGGCCAGCAGCAGCGCGCCCGTGCCCATGCCCACCGCGGTGCCCAGCAGCCGCACCGCGGACTCCGGCAGCTCGGGCATTCCGATCGCGGAAGGCCCGCGCGGCCGCGGGTTGGCCGTGCTCCACTGGCGGTAGCGGTCGCGCACCGTGCCGAAGGTGTCGTCCGCCAGCTCGTCGCGCCGGCTCATGCGCCCCCCTGCCGGCTCAGCGCGTAGACGTACGCCGCCAGGCTGCGCACCTGCGCGTCCGTGAAGCTGCCGCCGCCGCGCGGCGGCATGGGCGCAGGGTGCTGCCTGGGCGCCGGGACGCCGCTGGTGATGATGGTCACGATCTCCGGGTACTGGCCGCTGATGTTGATCCACTCCGCGTCGTTGAGCGCGGGCGCCGCGGGGCTGCCCGTGCCGCCCTGGCCGTGGCAGCCGGCGCAGAGGCCGAAGTTCTGCTGCCCCTCGTCCACCATGGCCTGCGTCACGCCGGCGGGCGGGCTGGCCAGGGTCACGCGCGCGGGCGCGGCGCCCACGCTGGTGCCGGGCGTCACCGCCGGCGGGTCCGGGTGGGCGTAGGCCACGCCCTGCGGCGTCCCGCGGTGGGTGACCTTGGCAAAGCCCCTCTTGCCGGTCGGCTCGCAGCCGGCCGCCACGACCGCCACGGCGAGCGCCGCCAGCAGCCCGGCCGCGGGGCCGCGCCGGCCCGCGAACACGTCAGCCATCGTTCACGTCTGTTCCGGGTGTGCCGGAGGGCGGCGCCGCGCCGCCTCCGCAGGGGCGGTAAAAGAAGGGCGCGGCTCCACGCGCGCAAGGGCGCGCGCTCACGCGGCGGCCTCGTGCACCGCTTGGCGCGCGGCGCTGCGCAGGCGCTCCACCATGGCCGTGAGCCCCGCCTCGCGCGCCTGCAGGCCGATCCTGCCCATCACCTGCCGCACGAAGTCCGGCGGGATGGCCAGCACGGCCTGCGGCGGCTGGCCGTTCAGCGCCTCGAACAGCATGGCCAGCAGCGCGCGGATGGCCGCGCTCTCGCGCGGCACGTCCGCGTGGAAGAACATCTTGCCGTCCACCACCTCGGGGTAGATGGCGACGGGGGTCTGGCACTCGTGCACGCGGTACTGCTCCGCGTCCAGCCCGGCAAAGCGCTCCGGCAGCGGGGGCAGCTTGTTGGCGTACTGCACCAGCGCCTGGCGCGTCAGGTCCGGCGAGAGCTGCGCGAAGCGGCGCAGGATGCGCTCGATGCCCGGCGGCATGGCGGGCGCGGGCGTGGCCTCGGACATGGATGGATCTCCCCTGGAAGCGCGGCCGCGGGAAAACGGAAGAGGGGCGGCCCCGCCTGGGGCCGCCCCTGCAACTGCCGGTCCCGGCGCGCCGCTCAGCTGGTGGGCAGCGTGGTGCCGTAGCGCGCGTTGATGGCCGCGGCCAGCGCGTTGGCGATCAGCGCGTGCGCCGCCGTGGACGGGTGCACGCCGTCGTGCGAGATCAGCGTCCCGAAGCCCACCGACGGGCTGGGGCTGGGGCAGGTGGTCTGCACCGCCGCCTGCAGCTGCGCCGCGGTGGTGGCCGTGGCCAGCGCCTGGCACTTGCGGATGGCGTTCGGGTCCGCCAGGAACGGCGTCAGCAGCGTGTTGGGGTCGTAGTACAGCCACCCGCGCGCCGTGGCCTCCGCCTGGAGCGCGGTGTTGTACGCCGTCACGCGGTTGGCGATGGCGTCGCGCTCCTGCGTGGTCAGCGTGAACGGGTTCAGCGACGCGTCGCAGCTGATGGCCGGCACCTGGGCCGTGGTGGCCTGGGTGATGGCCAGCGACACCAGCGTGCTGCCGCCCGGCGTGCCCGGCGCGCAGTCCGCCAGCACCGGCCGACCGAACGGGCTGGGCTGCCCCGCCGCCACCGCCCCCTGGTACGCCAGGTAGAAGAAGGCGCCCGGCTGGATGAGCGGGATCACGTTGGGGTTGACCACGCCGATCACCACGCCGCCCTGCGGGCGCAGGGCGTCCATCTGCGCGCCCACGGAGGCCACGCGGCTGGTGAAGGCGGCCGCGGTGGTCAGCAGGGTGGTGTCCGCCCGGACCGCGGCGTTCAGCGCGTCGTTGTTGCCGATCCACATGGTGAAGAACGTCGGCTCCACCAGGGCGGCGGCCTGGAGCTGCGTGCGCTGGCTGCCCAGGAAGAGCGAGTGCAGCAGGTACACGCTGCCGCGGCTGGACGCCGGCACCGTCAGCAGGTCCGCGATGTTCTCGCCCGGCACCGCCACGTTGTTGAGCACGCGGGGCAGCGGGCTGTCGCGGTAGCAGGTGGCCCCCGCCGGGGGCGTGGGCGCGGTGGTGAAGGGCGCGCTGAGCGGCGCGGGGCAGGCGGCGCCGCTCAGGAACGGCACGTTGAACTCCGTGCCCATCCGCTCCGCGAGCAGGTAGGCGTAGGAGCGCATCATCGTGCTGTCGTTGATGCCGCCGGACTGGAAGCCGGCGGTGATCGAGTTGCCGATGGCCACGTAGCGGTTGAACAGCGGCCCGCCGGCGCCCGGCCCCACGATGGACGCATCGTCCTCGGCGCAGGCGGCCAGGGCCAGCGGCAGGCCGGCCAGCACCGCGAGCGAGCGGAGGTTGAACTTCTTCATGCTGGGAATCTCCTGTTCCTCGGTGGTCGCGTTCGGGGTCAGCGTCCGCCGGGGCGGTACGAGACGGTGAAGTTGAGCACGTGCGCGTCGCCGGAGTACACGCCGACGTTCAGCGCCTCGAGCTCCTCGTCCGTCATGTCGGGGCGGCGCGGCGCCACGCGGCCGCGGCGGTCGGACTGGTCGATGAGCTGGTAGCCCACGTCGAAGGCCAGCCCGTTGCCAAACCGGTAGCCGGCGACCACCGAGTAGTAGTTGCGCTCCGCCTCGGGCAGCAGCGGCGACACGGAGAAGTCGCGCTCCGCCGCCGTGTTGTAGATGAAGCCCGCGCGCAGGGCCAGCGCCCGGACGGGCCGGAACTCCGCGCCCAGGCGCCAGGTGTCCGTGTTCTGGTAGTCCAGCACCAGGGTCTGGTCCACCGCGGTCTCGTTCTCGAAGTCCACGTCCGCCTGGTCGAAGCTGTCCCAGCCGGTCCACTGGTAGTCGCCCTGCACGCGCAGGTTGGGCAGCACCTGGAAGGCCAGGCCCACGACGGCCTGCGCGGGCAGCGTCAGGCTGGTGGAGATGCCCTGGTCGCCCAGCGCGGCGCCCTCGTTGAACTGCGCGGCCGTCGCGTCGTCCACGCGCGTGCCGTTGGGCAGCACCGCGTTGGTCAGGATGCGGCGGAAGTCGGCGGTGCCATCGTAGTCGAGCTGCACCTCGCTCATGTAGCGCGCCCCCACCGACAGGCGGTTGTTCATGAACGCCGCGCGGCCGCCCAGGTGGAAGCCGATGCCCGTGGCGTCGCCGGAGAGCACGACGTCCGCGAAGTCGGTCCCCACCGGCACGCCGAAGTTGCCGAAGGTGGCGCCGGCAAAGGGCGCCAGCGCCGCCGGCACCGGCGTGGTGGCCAGGTCCACGCGCTGCGAGATGGTGATGTCGGCCGCCACGTAGTCCAGGCCCGCCCCGATGGAGATGTTCGGCGCCGCCTGGAAGGCGACGGTGGGCTGGTAGTAGACGTTCTTGAGCTCGGACTGGTAGCTGGTGAAGCGGCCGCTGAAGTTGCCCGGCCACTCCAGCCGCAGCCCGTACGGCGCAAAGGCGCCGAAGCCCACCGCGAAGCGGCTGCCCACGCGGCTGGTCGCGAAGACGAACGGCACGTCCGAGGTGCGCTCCGGCCGCTCCACCGTGACGCCGGTCTGGTCGTAGGTGAAGTCGCCTGAGGTGGTGATGCCCGTCCACCCGGCGCCGATGGCCAGGCGCTGCATGCCGATGGCGCCCGGGTTGAAGAGCACGGCGGAGCCGTCCTCGCACGGGTGCGCAACGCCCGAGGCGCCCATGGCCGTGGCGCACGAGCTGTGCGTCATCACGCCCGAGCCCTGCGCGGCCAGCGGCGCGCCGCACGCGGCGAGCACGGCGGCAATCACCAGACTTCGTCTCATCCAAGTTCTCCTGTTGCTGGGGCTGGTACGGGCCGGACGCGGCCGGCGGGTGCGCTGGAAAAACCGTGCTGTCTAGGGGCAGGCGGGGAAAGAGGATACCACCCCGCGTCACCCCGGTCAAGCGGATGGAAACGTGTGTCGCCGCGCGGACGTGACACCCTCGCCGCGTCTCCCGGCGTCAGGACGTGGACAGCGTCGTCCCGTACTGCGCGTTGACGGCGGCGGCAAAGTGCTGCGCCAGCACCACGTGCGCGGCCGTCGACGGGTGGATGCCGTCGAACGAGAGCAGCGAGCCGAAGAAGTTGGGCGCGGCGGTGGAGCCGGTCACCGGGCAGGTGTTGAGCACCGCCGTCTGGAACTGCGAGGCCGTCGTGGCCGCGGGCAGGTCCTGGCACTTGCGGATGCGGTCCGCGCGCCCGGCGGTGCGCTCCAGCAGGAACGGGGCGAGCACGGCGTTGGGATCCACCCACGCCCAGCCGTTGGCGTCCGCAGCGGCCTCCAGCGCCGCGTTGAACGCATCCACCCGCGCGGCCAGCACCGCCCGCTCCTGCGCGTCCAGCAGGTACTCGCCGCGGCGCGCGTCGCCGGCGGGGTAGGTGGCCGGGTCGCAGGTGATCTCCTCGTGGTCCGCGTCGCCGATGATGCGGAAGGAGACCAGGTTGGCCGCGAGCGGGTTCGGCTGCCCCAGCGCCGTGATCGGCGCGCAGTTGGCGTTGACCAGCTTGCCGTTGAAGCGGTTGGTCGCCGGGTCGCGGGCCAGGAAGAAGTAGGCGCCCGGCTGCAGGATGGGCGAGGCGGTCGCCGCGTTCACCACCCCCACGACCAGCGCGCCGCGCGGGCCGGCGGCCCGGACGGAGTCCACCAGCGCGGCCAGGCCGGCCTGGAAGGCGGACAGGCGCGTCAGCACGGAGTCTCCCCCGGCGGCGCGCGGGCCCAGGATGCCCTCCGTGGCGGCGTCCAGC
Organism: Longimicrobium sp.; assembly: GCA_035715345.1. Lineage (GTDB taxonomy): Bacteria > Gemmatimonadota > Gemmatimonadetes > Longimicrobiales > Longimicrobiaceae > Longimicrobium. The sequence goes on along the minus strand of DASTLD010000156.1, from coordinate 5,540 downwards.
GCGTCGTTGTTGCCGATCCACAGCGAGACGAAGCTGGGCCGCGCCTCGATCATGGCGCGCGCCTGCGTGCGCGGGCCGACGAGCAGCGTGTTGAGCAGCCCCACGTTGCCCGCGGGAAAGGCCAGCACGTCCGCGATGCGCGCGCCGGGCACCGCCAGGTTCTGCACGATGCGCGGGTTGGTGTAGCGCTCGCAGGTGTCCGCCGTGCCGATGCGCGCGCCCAGCGGCGACGCGAACGGGCGCGGGCACCCGGGCCGGCGCACCAGCGGCGTCGCGAAGGACACGCCCGCCCGCTGCGCCAGCAGGTTGGGATACGCCAGCACCTGCAGGCTGTCGTTGATCCCGCCGGACTGCAGGCCCGCGGTGATGGAGTTGCCCAGCGCCACGTAGCGCACGAAGTACTCGCCGCCCGGGTTCTGCGTCCCCGCCACGATCAGGTCGTCACCGTCCTCCACGCACCCGGCCAGCAGCAGCGCCGCGGCCAGCGCCATCCCCAGCGGTCTGGTCTTCATCTGTCCGTGCTCCGGTCGCGGGGGATCAGTCGTGCGCGGCGCCGGCGTGGCCGCCGAAGCGCCAGGCCAGCGTGAGGCCGAGCACCAGGCCGCGCGACTCGTAGATGCCGGCGCGCGTGCCCTCCGGCAGCACCGATCCGGCGCGGTCCGGCTGGTGGACGTACTGGAGGGCCAGGTCCGCGCTCACCCCCCGCGGCAGGCGGTAGCCCAGGCCCGCCGTGTAGTAGTTGCGCTCGCCCTCCGGCAGGAAGGGCGTGGCGCGCGGGGTGGCCGCCTCGTTGTAGCGGAAGCCGGCGCGCAGCGTCAGCGCCTCCAGCGCCGCGAGCTCCGCCGCGAAGCGGAAGGTGTCGGTGTCGCGGTAGTTCAGCTCCAGCGTCTGGTCCGGCGCGTTGCCCGCGAAGTCCACGGGGAGCGCGTCGAAGCTCGACCACTTCGTGCGCTGCACGTCCGCCAGCAGGTGCACGCGCCCGTGGCGGTGGCTGACGCCGGCCACGATCTGCGCGGGGAACTCGAGGGTGGTGGACACGCCCTGGTCCGCGGGGATGCGCGTCTGCACCTGCGCGTCCACGCTCGCCACGCCGGTGGGCACCTGCGCGAACACCGCGTCGCCGTCGATCTCCACCTCGGCGGAGTGCAGGTAGCGCACGCCGACCGTCGTGCGGGGGTTCAGGCGAAGGATGGCGCTGGCGTTGAACGTCATCCCGCTGCCGGTGCCGCGCAGTCCCACGTCCACCACCTCCGTGCGGCCCAGCCCGGACGCCGCGGGCCCGAACTGGCGCTGGTGCACCTCGATGCCGCCCAGCACGAAGTCCACGCCCACGCCCAGGGCCAGGCCCGGCGCCACCTGGTACGCCACGGTCGGCTGGATGTACTCGCCGCGCAGGCTGTTGTCGTAGCCCGTGAAGCGGCCCTCGAAGTTGGGGTCCGTGCAGGGCCCCGGCGGCAGCTCCGCGGGGCAGACGGGCCACTCGATGCCCAGGCCGTAGGGGACGAAGTAGCCCACCCCCACCGCCAGGCGGCGCCCGACGCGGAGGCTGGCGTACCCCTGCGGCACCGTCTTCCACGCGTCGTCGCGCTCCACGACGTCCACCTGGCCCGGCGCCGGCTGGTCGTAGCGGAAGGTGTTGCCGGAGCGGATCAGGCTGGCGCCGAAGCTCGCGACGCCGCCGTGCAGCGCCAGGCCCGCGGGGCTGAAGTACACGGCGGACGCGTCGTCGCACGGCGCGGCCACGCCGGTGCCCACGCGCCCCGTCATGCACGCGCTCTGCTGGTCCACGCCGGACCCCTGCGCGGCGGCGGGCGCGGCGGCCAGGCAGCACGCGGCGGCCAGGGCAAGGCTGCGTCTCATGGAGCCTCCATTCAGGAGAGTGCGCCCGGTTGGCGGAAGGACGGCGCGGGAGGTGGGATGGGCGGCGTGGCGTGCCGCGGCGTGCGGTGTGTGGCGTGAGGATAGGCGCCGGGTCTCCGGCGGGCAAGCAAAATCTTTGTCCAGGGACCGTTCAGGCCCGCGCGGCCAGGGCCAGCACCAGCGTGCCGAGCGCGTTGGCCAGCGCCACCGTGTTGGCGGCGATGAAGATGCCGTTGCGCAGGCGCAGGCTGTAGACGAGGAAAAGGAGGCTGGCGGTGGTCTGCAGCCCGAAGAAGAGCGGGTCGATGTCGTCCGTGCCCTCGGTGAGCGCGCGGACGAAGGTGTAGGTGAGCGAGCCGGCCAGGGCCAGGCACGCCGCCCACCCCACGGCCTTTACCCACCCCCGGTCGGACGCGCGGCGCTGCGGCGGCATGGCTTCGGGATTCGCTCGTTGCGAGAGGTCGAGGCGCGGGAGCGATGCACGGGGCGGGCCGTGCGAAGTGCGTGAGTGCGAAAGTGCGAAAGTGCGACTAGAGCCGGGCGAGGGTGCGGATGTCGTCGGCGGTCTCGGAGGGGGTGGCCTGGTCGGAGATGACCACCTGCAGGTTGCCGCTGCGGTCGATGCCGTAGACCGCGGCCGTGTGCACCACCATCGGCGGCCTGGCGGGGGATGACGTGTCCTGCGATGCGTGGCCGGTGTGCGGGCCGTGCGATGCGGCCGGCGCGGGCGCCGTGCGCGCGACGTAGACGCCGTAGCCCCTGAGCGCGGCGGCAAGCGAGGCGCTGTCGCCGGTCAGGCCGGTGACGGCAGGGGAGAAGCGCGCGGCGTACTGCTTGAGCACCGGCGGCGTGTCGCGCGCGGGGTCGATGGTCACCAGCAGGATGCGGACGCCGCGGGCGCGGCGGCCCGCCTGCCTGGTCGCGCGCACCAGCTTCTGCAGGGTCAGCGGGCAGACATCCGGGCACCGCGTGTAGCCGAAGAACAGCAGCACGGGCGAGCCGCGGTAGCTGTCCAGCGTCACCCGGCGCCCGTCGTGGTCCACCAGCGAGAAGGCCGGCGCGGCGGCATCGCCCTCGTACGTCGTGCCGTGGAAGCCGGGGGGCCGCTCCGGACCCATCCGCAGCGCCGCTACGCCCAGCAGCCCGAACGCCGCCACGGCCGCGAGCAGCAGGGGAATGCGGGGCAGGGGACGGGTCTCGGACATCGGCGCGTCGGTCGGCTTCGGAGTGGGACGTGGACGCCGGGAATGTAGCGGATGCGCGCTTGTCGCGCGCGGGTGGCGCGGCTACGTTTTCGCCCGAAAAATCGCCCGGATCACCCCAGGGAAGACGAGGAGACGGAGACGGATGGAGCGATCCGAGCTGGAGCGCATCGTATCCGCCGCGTACCAGGACCGCGCGCTGCTCAGCCGCGGCGACACGGTGCAGGCGGTGGACCGGACCATCGCCATGCTGGACCGCGGCCAGGTGCGCGTGGCGGAAAAGGTGGACGGGGCGTGGCGGGTCAACGCGTGGGTCAAGGAGGCCATCCTCCTCTACTTCGCGCTGCGGCCGCTGGAGCCCATGGAGGCCGGCGACCTGCGCTTCTACGACAAGATCCGCACGAAGCAGGACCTGGAGGCGCAGGGCATCCGCGTGGTGCCGCCCGGCGTGGCACGGTACGGCGCGTTCCTGGAGCCCGGCTGCGTGCTCATGCCCGGCTACGTCAACATCGGCGCCTACGTGGGCGAGGGGACCATGGTGGACACCTGGGCCACCGTCGGCTCGTGCGCGCAGGTGGGCAAGCACGTGCACCTGTCCGGGGGCGTGGGCATCGGCGGGGTGCTGGAGCCGCCCAACGCGTCACCGGTCATCATCGAGGACGGCGCGTTCGTGGGGTCACGCTGCATCGTGGTGGAGGGCGTGGTGGTGGAGGAGGAGGCGGTGCTGGGCGCGGGCGTGGTGCTGACCGCTTCCACTCCCATCGTGGACGTGACCGGGCCGGAGCCGGTGGTCACCAAGGGGCGCGTCCCCGCGCGCTCGGTCATCATCCCCGGCTCGCTGCCCAAGGAGTTCCCCGCGGGCACCTTCGGCGTGCCGTGCGCGCTGCTCATCGGCCAGCGCACGCCCTCCACCGACCGCAAGACCACGCTCAACGACGTCCTGCGCACCTTCAACGTGCAGGTCTAGTCATCGGGACGACGGAGTTCGGGACTTGCATCAGCACACTCCCGCGGTCCGCGGGTACATATCCGCTGAACCGCAGCAGACGGGCTCTCAGGAGTGGTAAACGATGACGATCGATCTGCTTCCAGAAGTAGAGCGCGCGCTTGCCGATGAGGCGCGACAGAAGGGCACCACCTTGCAAGCGCTTGCGAACGACTATCTTCTCGAGCGCGTGCACGCGAACGGGTCCGACGCTGCCGCACCGCCGGGCAGCATGGCCGAGTTCCTGGGGGAGTTCCTTGGCATGCTCCCTCCGGATGATCTCGAAGCCGAGGATCGGGGCGCTCGCGCTCCCGCGGCCCACGACGAGTTCACCGCAATCCTCCTCGCGAAAGAGGCGCGACGCCGGGGATGATCCTGACTGATGCCGGTCCCCTGGTCGCATCGCTGGACCGCCTCGACAACCACTACCGCGCGTGTGCCGCGGTGGTGGCCGCCCTGCCGCGCGGCCCGTTCTTGACCACGTGGCCGTGCTTCACCGAATCGATGCATCTGCTTCACGTCCGGGGTGGTTACCGCTACCAGGCCGCACTCTGGGCGATGTACTCGGCGGGCCGGGTGGTTCTGCACGACTCCACTCCGGACGAAGCCGTGCGGATGGCGAGTCTGATGGAACAGTACCAGGACACACCGATGGATCTTGCCGACGCGTCACTGGTCGCCGCGGCAGAGAGCCGGTCCGAGCGGCGCTTGTTCACGCTGGATCGCCACTTCTGGATCTACCGCCTCTCCGACGGCTCGGCGCTGGAGCCGGTCCCGGGCCGCTGACGACTTCTCCGTTGACCGACATCGCCGACGAGCTGGCGGGGCTGACGCTGGAGCTCTGCCGCATTCCCAGCGAGACGTGCCACGAGGCGGAAATCGCCACGTGGGTGCAGCACCGGTGCACGGCCTTCGCCGGGGCGCACGCGGTGCACCGCATCGGCCACTCCGTCATCTGCGAGCCGTACCCCCGCGACGCGCGGCCGGGGCAGCCCACGGTCGCCCTCGTGGGGCACGTGGACACGGTGAAGTGCGCGGAGGACCAGGACGTCGCCATCCGCGACGGGCGCGTCTACGGCTGCGGCGCCAGCGACATGAAGGGCGGCATCGCCGTCATGCTGGCGCTGCTGGAGCGCTGGCCGGAGCTGGAGCGGGGGCGCCCCGTCTTCATCTTCTACGACGGCGAGGAGGGGCCGGCGGAGGGGAACGGGCTGGGCCCCGTGCTGGCGAGCGGCATCCTGCCGCCAATCGACCTGGCGTTCATCCTGGAGCCCACCGACCGCGGTGTGCAGCCCGGCTGCATGGGGCTGCTGCACGCGCGCGTCACCGTGCCCGGCGTCCGCGCCCACAGCGCGCGCCCGTGGCAGGGCCGGAACGCCATCTACCGCGCCATCCCGCTGCTGGAGCGCCTGCGCGACTGGGGCCCGCGCGACGTGTGGTTCGGGGAGATGTGCTTCCGCGAGGTGATCGTGGCCACCGCGGCGCAGACCTTC
>DASTLD010000155.1:0-5406 GCA_035715345.1 Longimicrobium sp. | reverse complement strand
CACGCGGAGATCGGCGAGATGCTGGGGATCACGGCGGGCACCTCCGCGGCGCGGTTGTTCCGCGCCTGGAAGCTGCTCCGCGCCGCGCTGGGGGAGGCAGGATGATGGGACATCCGCGCTTCGAGCTGATCCGCGCCCTGGCCGCGGGCGCCCTGGCTGGCGACGAGCGGGCCTGCGTGGCGCGCCACCTGGAGCGCTGCGCCCGCTGCCGCGCCGCGATGGCCTCCATCCCCGCCCTGGTGCGGCGCGTGGAGCAGGCGACGGACCTGCCCGTGCCCGACGGCGCCTGGGAGCGCATCCTGGCCCGCCGCGCGGCCGGAGAGCGCGTCATTGTCCCGGCGATGCCCACGGGCGCGATCGCCGTCGCCCGGCCCGCGCGGACGCTGCCGCTGCGGCGCGCGGCGGTGGTCGGCCTGGCGCTCGGGGGGATCGCGTCCGCCGCGCTGGCGGTGCCGCTGGTGACGGACTGGCTGCGGCCCGGCGCGGAGGCCGGCGAGGCGCGGCGCCCCGCATCGCCCGCTCCCGCGGCGCCCGCACCGGAAGCGAAGGCCGCCGCGGAGGAGGTGCCGGTGGCGGGCGTGTCCGTGACGCCGTCCGGCGCGTCGGCCACGGTGGACGTGGACGGCGCCGGCCCCGAGCTCCGCATCCGCGTGCGCGTGGTGGACGGCGGCGAGCTGGAGGCGCGGGCGGCGAGCGGGGCCGCGGGCGCGGTCTTCCACCCGCGGCCCACCGGCCTGCGCGTGGAGAACGCCGGCGCGGGCGAGCTGGAGCTGCTGCTGCCGCGCGCCGTGCACCGCGTGATGGTGCGCGTGGACGGCCGGCCGTACCTGCTCAAGGAGGGCGAGCAGCTGCGCGTGCTGGCCCCCGCCGCGGACACGGCCGGCTCCGAGGTGCTGCTGCGCGTCCGCGCGCCCGGCTGAACGTCGATCCCCCCAACCAGACGTACCCTTGCTCTCCCATCTCGTAATCTCCGCGCTGCTGGCGGCGGCGTCGGTGCAGGGCACCGTGCGCGCCGAAGGGACGCGCGAGCCCGTGGCGCACGCCACCGTCCGCATCGTGGAGCTGAACCGCGCCACGCGCGCCGACGAGCGCGGCGCCTTCGTCCTGGGCGACGTGCCCGCGGGGCGGTGGCGGCTGGAGGCCACGGCGCTCGGCCATCGCCCCTACCGCGTGACGGTGCAGGTGCCGGCCAGCGGCGTGGTGCGGCTGGACCTGGAGCTGTCTCCCGCGCCCGTCGCGCTCTCCACGGTGCGCGTGACCGGGCGCACGCCCGCCACCGCCGGCGGCGCGGCGGCGGAGCGCGAGCTGTTCGACCGTGAGGCGCAGCCGGGCGTGATCGGCATCAGCCAGCGCGAGATGCGGGCGCTGCCGGCCACCGCGGAGCCGGACGTGCTGCGCGCGCTGCAGTCGCTGCCGGGGGTGGCCGCGCTCAACGACCTGAACGCGCAGCTCCACGTGCGCGGCGGCGGGCCGGACCAGAACCTGTTCCTGCTGGACGGGGCGAGGGTGTTCGCGCCGTACCACCTGTTCGGGCTGACGGGCGTGTTCAACACGGACGCCATCGCCCGGGTGGAGTTCTTCCGCGGCGCGGTGCCGGCTCGGTACGGCGGGGCGCTGAGCAGCGTGGTGGACCTGATGCAGCGCGGCGGCGGCGACGAGCGCGGCGGGGTGGAGCTGGGGGCCAGCACCCTGACCGGGCGCGCGGCCGCGCACGGGCCGCTGGGGCGCGGGGGGAGCTGGATGGTGGCGGCGCGCAGCTCGGAGGCCACGGTGCAGGGCTTCCGCTTCCTGACCGCCAACCACCCGTACGACTTCATGGACGGCCACGCCCGAGTGAGCCTGGCGCCCGCGCCGGGGCAGCGCCTGAGCGTGTCGCTGTTCGCGTCCGACGACCGCTTTGCGCTGGGCGAGGAGAGCGCGCGGCTGGACCTGGCCAGCCGCTGGCGCAACGGCGCCGCGTCGCTGCGCTGGGAGCGCGAGGGGACGATCTCCACCGCCGCGACGGCCTGGGCCAGCGGCTACGGCGGCGACCTGAGCGTGGGCGTGCTGGTGGGCGACCGCGAGCAGACGGCGCCGGTGGACAACCGCGTGGCCGCCGGGGGGATCCGGCTGGAGGCCAGCCGCGCGGCCGGCCGCGGGACGGACCGCGCGGGGGTGGAGCTGGAGGGCGGCCGGCTGTCGCTGGTGGGCAGCGACCTGCAGGGCGGCTACTTCCAGGGCGAGTTCCGGGAGAGCTACTGGCTGCCCGCGGCGTACGCGGAGGTGGAGCGCTGGATAGGCCGGCTGCGCCTGGCGCCGGGGCTGCGCGTGGCGATGGACGGCCGCACCGGGAGCATCCTTCCCGAGCCGCGGGTGGCCACGCGCCTGCACCTGACGCCGGACGTGGCGCTTGCCGTGGGCGCCGGGCGCTCGCACCAGGTGCTCTCCACGCTGCGCGACGACCGCCAGGTGCTGCCCGGCACGGTGTTCTGGTACGTGCACCCGGACGGCGCGCCCGCCTCGCGGACGGACGGGGTGAGCGCCGCGCTGGAGGGGTGGGTGGCGCGGACGTGGAGCTTTGCGGCGGGCGCCTACGCCCGGCGCTTCACGGACGTGCCGCGCTGGACGCCGGAGGGCGCGCGCGGCCTGGAGCAGCTCGGGTGGGACGACGGCACGGCCACCGGCGCGGAGCTCAGCGTGCGGCGCCACGAGGGCCGCGTCACCGGCTGGGTGGGATACGGCACCGGCCGCGTGCGCATGCGGGACGCGCAGCGGGCGCGCGACTACGACGCGGTGTGGGACCGCCGCCACTCGCTGGACGCCGCGCTCTTCGTGCGGCCGCTGCGCGCGCTGACGCTGAGCGCGCAGGCCACCTACGGCAGCGGCATGCCCTTCTGGCCGTGGGCGGGCAGCGCGGCCACGCCGCGGATGGAGCCGCTGCTGGGCAAGACCCGCGACTTCGGCCTGGTGCCCGTCTTCGGCGACGAGCAGATGCGCTACCCCGACTACTTTCGCCTGGACGTGGGCGCCCGCTACCGCCTGCGCCTGCTGGGCGCGGAGCTGGAGCCCAGCCTTTCGCTGCGCAACGTGACCGAGCGCCCCAACGTCTTCTACTACCGCGGCGAGCCGCCCGGCTCCGCCTCCGACCCCGCGCTCTGGCAGCCGGTGACGCTGGTGCCGGTGCAGGCGTTCCCGCGCGCCATGGTGGTCTCCGCCGGCCTGGACGCGAGGTTCTGAACGATGAAACGCACCCTTCTCCCCGCGCTGGCGCTGCTGCTGGCCGCCTGCGACGACCCCACCGCCACGCGCACGGCGCCGCCGCTGTCGGGGCTGAGCCTGTACATGATCGTGGACCCGGACGCGCACCCCCAGGTGCTGGTGGTCAAGCCACCGCAGCCGACGCCCATCCTCCAGCTCGGCGGGACGGTCTGGTCCGGCGCCCAGCAGGTGGCGGCGGTCACGCCGGTGCCGGGCGTGGAGCCGCGGGACAGCTGGGAGTCGTGGCCGGAGGTCTGCCACCAGCGGCACTCGCCCGTGTACGGCGTGGGCAACATCCCCCCGCGCTGCCTGGTGTTCGACTTCGATCCCCAGTACGGCGGCACCTACCGCGTGGACGTGGCGGCGCAGGGCTGGCGCAGCGCCACCGCGACGGTGACGGTGCCCGGCAGCTTCGAGATCCGGAGCGCGTCCGCCGGCGGCACCCCGCCGGGCACGGAAGGGCTGCAGGCCACCTGGACGCGCAGCGCGGGCGCGCACCGCTACGTGGTGGCGCTGCGCTCGGTGCTGCTCAAGGACTGTACGCGGGAGCCCTGCACGCCCGAGGACGACCTGCCGCGCCAGGAGTACAACCCCGACGGCTGGCTGACTGCCACCGCCGACACCTCCGTCAGCGTGGTGGTGCCGCGCGAGGGGCTGCTGGAGCTGCCGCGGCGCTGGTTCCTGGACGTGTACGCGATGGACCGGGTGGCGTTCGAGTACCTGACCACCGGCAACGCCGCCGAGCCCTTCCCGGTGCCGCCCACGCAGAACGTGCAGGGCGGGCAAGGGGCCATCGGGGCGTGGGTGCGGAGGTCGATCGAAGTTGGGAGTAACTGAAGTACGGAGTACGAAGTACTTAGTGCGAGAGTGCGTGAGTGCGAGAGTGCGTGAGTGCGTGAGTGCGTGAGTGCGTGAGTGCGTGAGTGCGTGAGTGCGTGAGTGCGTGAGTGCGTGAGTGCGTGAGTGCGTGAGTGCGTGAGTGCGTGAGTGCGAGGTAAACACGGGGTGTCATCCTGAGGGAGGCGCGGCGCGGAGCCCCATGTTCGCGCCGGCCTCCGGCGCCGACCGAAGGATCCTGCCGGCCCGCCGCCAGCGCCCGATCGTGCGCACCAGCCTCGCCGGTCGAATCCTGATGTGCGAACCAGCGCGACGGAGCGTGCGCCTGCACCCGCGTACTTCGTACCTCGTACTCCGTACTTCGTACTTTTTCGTATTCCGTATTCAGCCCTTTCCAGAAGGCGGCGGCGTGCCCATGATAGAGGGGCGTGTCCGCGGGGGAACCCTGCGGCGCATGCCGCGTACATAGGGACCCCGCGGCCGACGCCGCGGCGCGGGCCAGCCTGGAAAGTGGTGAGATGATCGACTGCGGCAGCTTCCTGGAAGGCTACTCCGACTACCGCGACGGGCTGCTGCCCCGGGCGGAGCGCGAGGCGTTCGCGGCGCACCTGCGGGTGTGCGCGAGCTGCGCGCGCTACGACCGCGCGGTGGCCCGCGGGGCCGGCGTGCTGCGCGAGCTGCCGGAGCTCGAGGTGTCCGACGACTTCGGCGCCCGGCTGCAGCACCGCCTCTTCCACCTGGAAGACGAGATGGCCGTCCGGCGCCGCCGCCGCGTGCGCATGCCGCGCTACGCGGTGACCGCGGCGGCCGCCGCCGTGGCCGCGGTGGCGTTCGTGCCGCTGGCGCAGCGGGCCACGCCGGGCGTCATGACCATGCTGCCCAGCGTGGCGGTGCAGGCGCCGCGGCCGGACCCCGCGCACCTGGCCTCCAGCGAGGGGTACGCGGCGCGCCTGGAAGAGGTGGGGGTGGACGTGTATCCCACGCCCTACCGCGAGGTGCTGTACCGCGGCGGCGCCGTGGCCACGCTGGCGGGGTACGAGCCCGGCGTGCTGCGGCACTCCGCGTCGCAGTAGTCCCGCGGCGGTGCCGCAGGTCAAGCCCGCGCAGCTCGAGCGCACTCTCCGCGACCGCGTCGCGGGGGGTGCGTTCTTCTTTTTCGGCGACGAGGACTTCCTGCGCGAGGAGGCGGTCGCGAAGGTGGTGGCCGCGTACCTGGACCCCGCCACGCGCGACTTCAATTTCGACCAGGTGCGCGGCGGCGACGTGGCCCCGGAGGCGCTGGCCTCCACGCTGGCCACGCCGCCCATGATGGCGGAGCACCGCGTGGTCGTG
>DASTLD010000154.1:0-8652 GCA_035715345.1 Longimicrobium sp. | reverse complement strand
CCCACCATCTCCCGCTCCGCCTCCGACAGGTCGCTGGCCACCACCGCCAGCGCCTCGCGGAAGGTGCCGCGCGCGTACCCGCCGATCAGCAGCGTGTCCGTGCGCGCCGGCACCGCCCGCGCCGCCGGCAGCCGCGGCGGGCCCTCCTCCGCCGGCTGCCCCTGGCGCGGGCCCGCCACCGCCGCCGCCGCGCCCAGCGCCAGCACCGCCGCGGCCAGCACGGCCACGGCGAGCGGGGGAGGGTCACGGAGGACGCGCGGGAGCAGGCTCATGCCGCCGGGGTTGGGAACGCGTGGATGTGGGGGATGGGCAACAAGATACATCACCCCGGCCCAAAAGCGAAGGGGCCCGGCGTGCGCCGGGCCCCTCCGTGTCCTGCCATGACCTGCCCGCGCGGCGTCAGGGCGCCGAGCCGGCCCGCTCGTTCAGGTGCGGGACGTAGCAGGTGGCCGTCTCGTAGTTGCCGTACACCGGGTCCTCGTGCACCCCGGTGGGGAAGAAGTCCTGGTTGTACAGCGCCAGGTAGCGGCGGATGTCGCCCAGGCGGTGGCCGTCCAGGAAGAAGTCGCGCCTGCGCTGCTCCTGCACCGCCGTCCGGAAGTCCGCCGGCGTCACCACGCCCAGCACCAGCGGCGCCTCACCGCCCACCGCGCGGCGCTGGTTGATGAACGCCACCGTGTAGGCCGTGGGCCCGAGGGCCTCGGCCAGCACGTAGCGCGCCTCCAGCCCCGACGCGAAGCGGACGTTGCCGCCCTGCTGGAAGTCCGGACGCGGGTTGAGCGCCGCTTCCTGCGTCGTGGTGGCCGCCTGGGGAACCGCCGGGTTGTGGTTCTCGTGCGACGGCGGCGGCTGCGGCGTGAACAGGATGGTGCGGGTGTTGTGGCCCGTGCGCGACGCCTCCCAGCGGACGCGCGGGTCGTTGATGTTCCGGAAGTGCACCGACACGCCGATGTTGCGGTTGGCGCCCGTGGTGGCCCCGAAGAACGGGTTGTTCTGGTACGAGGCCGACAGGCCGTGCGCCACGTACCACACGAAGTTCGAGTCCGCGCTGCTCACCAGCGACTGCGCGTACCCGGCCGCGCGGGCCATGTCGCCGCGGTTGAGCGCCGCGCGGGCGGCGCCCACCCGGGCCAGGTTGCGCACCTGCACGCGGGTCATGGCCCCGGCCGTGTCCTTGGTGGCCGCGGCGGCGATCGTGATGGCAGAGTCGAACTTGGCCAGCGCGATGTCGAACAGGTCGTTCGGGGCCAGCGACGGCCCGCCCGGCGTCACCGGCGCCTGGCAGAAGGTCTCCGCCAGCACCACGTAGTCGTACGCCTGGTACGCCAGCATCTGCGCGATGCGGACGTCCGCGTCCGGCGTGCCCACCAGCTGCCGCAGCCGGTTGGTGATGCTCTCCGCCGTGCCGCGCGCCACCTGGATGGGCACGTAGATGTCGGGCAGCACGGAGTTGTTCTCCAGCACGATCCGGCGGTCGAACTCCTGCCACTGCGTGAAGTTGTGGCCGGTGATCGCCTCGTCGCTCAGGATGGCGCCGGCGTACGCGTTGGACGTGTACATCCGGTTGAAGTCGCTCATCGCCGTGTTCACGAGCGACGGGATCGACGTGACCTGCTCCAGGTATTCCGTCCCGATCGAGGCGGGGTTCTCCACCTCGAGCAGGTCGTTCGAGCAGGCGCCCAGGCCGCCCGCGGCGGCGATGATCGCCGCCGCGGTGCCCGCCCTGCCGAGTCGCTTCATGTCTCGCATTGCTCCCGGCCTGTTAGAAGGTAAAGCTGAACGTGGCCTGCCAGCGCCGCAGCATGGGCACCGACATGTAGTCCGCGCGGGTGAACGGGTCGTTGCCCTCGATGTTCACCTCCGAATCCGGCCCCGGGTACTTCTTCCACAGGAAGCCCAGGTTGCGGCCGGAGAGCGAGAAGCTGGCCGACTCCGTCCCGAACCGCTGGGTGAACCGCTGCGGGATGGTGATCGTGGCCGACACCTCGCGCAGCTTGATGAAGTCCGCGCGCTGCAGGTACGGCAGGTTGTTGCCGGCCGTGATCATGTAGCGGTACTCCGTGGAGTCCGCCCCCGCCTGCAGCAGCGCCGGGTCGTTGGTGAAGAAGTTGTTGAAGTCCGTCGCGGTGCGGGTCTGCTCCGTCATGTTGAAGAGGTAGTGCCCGCCCTTGTAGTCCGCGAAGGCGTACAGCCGCAGGTTGCCGAAGGTCAGCGTGTTGCTCAGGCCCGCCTCGCGCGTGGGCGTGGACGGCCCCACGTAGGAGAAGGTGTCCTCCAGCATCACGCGCTGCGCCGAGGTGAAGCGGTAGGTGCCGTCCTCGTTGCGCACGGGCATCTTGGTGAAGTAGCCCGCGATCGGGTAGCCCGGCTTGATCATCTGCGACTCGCGGTAGCCCACCGGGATGGGCTCGTCGCGCGCGCCGTTGAACGACACGAACTCGTTGCGGTTGGTCGACAGCACCAGCTGGGTCTCCCAGCTGAAGGCGCCGCGCTGCACCGGCGTGCCCGTCAGCGACAGCTCGATGCCCGCGTTGGAGATGGTGCCCACGTTGCTCAGGATGCTGCCGCCGAAGCCGCTGGACGGCTTGACCGGCACGGGCAGCAGCGCCTCGTACGTGCGCTTGTTGTAGTAGGTGAACTCGGCGCCCACGCGGCCGTTCAGGAACGAGGCGTCCCAGCCCAGCTCGATCTCCTCGCCCGTCTCGGCCTTGAGGTTGGGGTTGCCGTACACGCCCGCGCGGATGCACGACGCCGTGCTCTCCGTGCCCGCGTTGTCCACCTGCACCACCGTGCACCCGCCGAAGGTGCGGTCCGCGGAGAACGGCGCCGGCGAGTTGCCGGCCCGGCCCCAGGCCGCGCGCAGGCGCAGGTTGTCCATGTTGCCGACGGCGAAGAACGGCTCCTCGCTGACCACCCACGAGCCCTGCAGCTTGGGGTAGACCACCAGGTTGAACTCGTCGCCGAAGGCCGAGTTGTCGTCGATGCGCACGGCGCCCGTCAGGAACAGGCGGTCACGGAAGCCGAGCTGCTCCTGCACGTAGTAGCCCAGCGAGTTCTGCTCGCTGTAGCCCTCGAACACCTGGCGGTTGGCGGACTGGTCGCAGTCCGTGAGCTGGTTGGAGATCAGCCCCTCGCACCACGCCGTCAGCGAGCGCGCGCTGCGGGCGCTGAGCTGCATGCCCACCGACAGGTCGCTCTCGATGTCCGACGACAGGCGGTTGGTCACCGTGCCGTTGTAGTCCAGCGTCCAGATGCGGGACGTGGGGTGGATCAGGTACATGGCGCCCGTCGCGGCCACGTTGCCGTACGGCGCGCGGCCCGTCAGGTCGATCGGGTAGAACTCCTCGGCGCGCGACTCGCTGGCGTCCAGGCCGGCCACGATGTTGTGGCGCAGCCACGAGAACGGCTGGTACGAGGTCGTGATGCCGAAGATGAAGCGGTCCACGTCCAGCGTGCTGTTGTGGATGCGCATCTCCGCCGGGCCCAGGCCGCGCCAGCCCAGCGCGAAGGACGAGCCCTCGCGGAAGTTGCCGGCCAGGCCGCGGAAGGCGTTGCGCAGCCAGCCGTTGGAGGCGTTGTCGTTCAGCGGCAGGCGGCTGTCCGTGCGCGCGAACGAGATGGTGCCCGTGAAGTTCAGCTTGTCCGACGGCGCCACGAAGAAGTTGCCGCGGCCCGTGTTCCGCTTGAACCAGTTGTTCACGAAGATGCCGTTCTCCTCCTCGCGGTCGCCCGAGATGAAGAACGAGTAGCGCTCGCCGCCGCCGCGCACGGACAGCGTGTAGTTCTGCGCGTCGCCGTTGGAGATGCCCTCGCGGCGCAGCGGCTGGTCGGTGATCACCGAGTTGACCGGCACGCCCTGGCACCCCGTCCACAGGAACAGGCTGTCCGCGGCGACGTTGGCGTTGCCGCCGGGGCGCAGGTACTTGCTGCTCTGGCGCGCGGCCGTGCACAGCGTGTAGTTGGTGGGCATGTCCAGCGCCCAGTCCATCTGGCCGTAGTCCACCTTGGCGGTCCAGTCCAGCGACTGGCGGCCCGTCTTGCCCTTCTTGGTGATGATCTGGATGACGCCCGCGGCCGCGTCGGCGCCGTACAGCGTGGCGGCGGCGGGGCCCTTGATGACCTCGATGGACTCGATGTCCTCGGGGTTGATGGCGTCCAGCGCGGACGAGCCCTGGCCGTTGACGCTCCAGCGCGTCTGCGAGCCGGCCGCCATGCGGATGCCGTCGATCACCACCACGGGCACGGAGCCCTGGGCGGAGATGGAGCTGGTGCCGCGGATGCGGATGTTGGAGGCGGTGCCCACGCTGCCGGACGGCGACATGACCGTCAGGCCCGGGGCGCGGCCCTGCAGCAGCTGCGTCACCGTGCTCACGGGCGCCTTGTCCACCACCTCGGCGGCGTTGATGCTGGAGACGGCGTTGCCGATCTCCTCGCGCTGCGTGGCGGCGCCCGGCGTGCCGGTCACGACCACGGCGTCCAGGGCGATGGCGGAGGTGCTGAGCGTGAAGTTGGCCTCGGTGCTGCCGCCGGCCGTCACGGTGACGGAGCGGGTGGAGGCGGAGTAGCCCACGCGCTCGGCGCGGAGCTGCACGGTGCCGGCGGGGACGACGATGCTGTAGGTGCCGTCCTGCGCCGTCACCACGCGGCGCTGGGTGTTGGGAACCGAGACCTGCGCCGCGGCCACCGGGCGCATGGTGCCGGCCTCGCGGACCGTGCCGCGCACGGTGCCGGTGCTGGTCTCCTGGGCCCCGAGCGGGCTGCCGAGCAGCGCCGCGGAAGCCGCGGCGGCCAGGATGGTGCGTAGACGAACGGAGAAGCCCATGTGAGTCTCCTGGTACCTGGAAATACGTCCTGCGACGAGTGAGGAACGCAACGCAGCCCCGGGGGACTGCAACCTACGATGTACCAACGCGGAACGGTCCTCCTTTCGGACACCTGCGGGGACAGTCGCCGCCCGGGCGGCTCCCAGCGCGCTCGGGCGAACGTACGTTCTGGTGACCTCGGCCGGAGGTGGACGGGTCGGTGAGTGAACTATCGTTTCGTAAGTGGTGAAACCACTTCACTCTATCGCGTCCTGCCCGCCCTGTCAATCATCGCGCCCCCGCGCACTTTGCCGCGGGGGCGGGCCGCTCCCCGATGCCGCCTGTATTCTGCATACGCGAGGGCGTGTTGACAATGGTCGTGGCAACGAATAGGGTCCCTGCCGGAACCCACGGAAGGCGGACCAAGGTGCCCGGACGCATCCAGGCGGAGATCAAGCAGACCCGGCCGTTCGGCTCGGCGGAGGCGGAGGCCTTCCTCAACCTCCAGCGCACGGCGCACGCCCTGGCGGCCGGGCTGGCGGCGCTGCTCAAGGCGCATCACCTGACCCGGCCGCAGTACAACGTGCTGCGCATCCTGCGCGGGGCGGGGGAGCAGGGGCTGCCGGCCGGCGAGGTGGTGGAGCGCATGATCACCCGCGACCCGGACGTGACGCGGCTGATCGACCGGCTGGAGGCGCGGGGGCTGGTGGAGCGCCGGCGCTGCGGCGAGGACCGCCGCGTGGTGTGGACGCGCATCACCCCGGCGGGGCTGGAGGCGGTGGGGGCGCTGGACGCGCCGGTGGACGCGCTCCACCGGCGCCAGCTCGGGCATCTGGGCCCGGAGCGCCTGGCGGAGCTGATCCGCCTGCTGGAGGAGGCGCGCACCCCGCCGGGGTGACCGCTCCTTCGGCGCAGGTGCTCGTCGTCACGAAGGGCCGCGCGCGGACGGCCGGCGCGGCGCAGGTCCCCACGGGGGCCAGGTCCGGGGCGCGCGGCGCCCGCCAACGGCAAGGGGGGTGACATGGACGTGGTTCGCGCGCAGCGGTGGACGGACCTGGGGCTGCTGGTGCTCCGGGTGGTGCTGGGCATCGTGATGTTCATGCACGGCTACCAGAAGGTGTTCGAGATGGGCGTGGGCGGCGTGGAGCAGTTCTTCGGCAGCCTGGGGCTGCCGGTGCCGGGCATCTCCGCGCTGCTGGTGTCGTACCTGGAGCTGGTGGGCGGGGCGCTGCTGGTGCTGGGGGTGGCCACGCGGCTGCTGGGGCTGGCGTTCGCCTTCGAGCTGCTGGTGGCGCTGTTCACCGCGCACCTGTCCAAGGGCTTCTACTCGCAGGACGGCGGCTACGAGCTCGTGCTGATGCTGGCCGCGGCCGCCCTGGCGCTGGCGCTGACCGGCCCGGGCGCCTGGTCCGTGGACGCGGCCGTCGGCCGGCGGCGGCGCGTGGCGGCCGAGCCCGTGCCCTGAGCCGCGGGACTCACGCAGAGACGCAGAGGACGCAGAGAACCACGGAGAAAAAGCCCTCCCCCGAAGTTGGGGGAGGGTTTGGGAGGGGGCCTCCCGCCCACGGAAGGCACTCCTCCTCGTGCACGACCCCTCGCGTGCCGCATCCCTTGCGCGGTCATCGCCCCCGCCCGATGCTGTGCCCGCCCGCCGGTCCCCCTCCCTCGCGATTCCCAACTCCCCCAATGCCCATCGACCGCTACTACGTGATCGTGAACCCCACCGCGGGGCGCGGCGCCGCGGCGCGGGTGCGGGACCGCATCGCCCGGGAGATGGGGCGAGCGGGGACGGAGGTGCGCGTGGTGGAGACGGAGCGGCGCGGGCACGCGGCGGAGCTGGCGGAGGCCGCCGTGCGCGACGGCTGGCCCGCCGTGGTGGCCGCCGGCGGCGACGGTACCGTGCACGAGACCGTGAACGGGCTGATGCGCGCCGCCGGGTACGGGGAGTCGGTGCCGCTGGGCATCGTCCCGGTGGGCAGCGGCAACGACTTCGCGCAGCTGGCCG
The DNA here is from genome assembly GCA_035715345.1 of Longimicrobium sp. Lineage (GTDB taxonomy): Bacteria > Gemmatimonadota > Gemmatimonadetes > Longimicrobiales > Longimicrobiaceae > Longimicrobium. The sequence continues at coordinate 1,845 of DASTLD010000154.1, read as the reverse complement.
GGGTGCCCCGCGACCCGGGGCAGGCGCTGGCGCGCATCCTGGCCGCGGAGCCGCGCGCGGTGGACGTGGGGCGCGTGGGGGAGCGCTGGTTCACCAACGGCGTGGGCATCGGGCTGGACGCGCGCGTGGCCATCGAGGTGGACCGCAAGCGCCGGCTTCGCGGCCTGGCGATGTACCTGGCCGCGCTGGCCACCGTGCTCCGCTCCTGGCGCCCCGCGCGCATGCGGGTGGAGGCGGACGGCGAGGTGGTGGCGGACGGGCCGATGACGCTGGTGACCGTGGGCAACGGCGGACGGCACGGCGGCGGCTTCTGGATCTGCCCGGACGCGCGCATCGACGACGGGGTGCTGGACCTGTGCGCCTGCGACGCGCTGGGCACGCTGGGCATCCTGGGCTTCCTGCCACGGGTGATGCGCGGCTCCCACACCGGCGCGAAGTGCGTGCACATGCACCGCGTCCGCCGCCTGCGCGTCACCAGCCCGGACCCGCTGCCGGTGCACGCCGACGGCGAGATCATCGCCCGCGACGCGCACGAGGTGGACGTCGAGGTCGCACCCGGGCGGCTGCGCGTCCTGGCGTAGCGGGCGGATTGCCGCGGTCCGTTCCGGCAACGCAGACGTAGCGGCACAGGAGAATGTGCATTAGCTCCTTGCGGGCCGTCGCGTTCTGTGATATACATATTTCCAGACCTAATTACATCAGACTTTCACCACCCCGTCACCGCACCCTCCGCCCCCCGGCGGCGATGCGCCGACTGCGCCGGGCGCGGCCATCCGCGGCAGTCGCGATTGAACCCTTCGCAACGGGAGCATGGCAGATGAAGCGGACCGCATTCGTACTCACCCTCGTGGCCCTGGCCGCCTGCGACAGCGCCACGGGCACGGGCGCCAACCGCCAGGAGCGTGAAGCGCAGGCCCACACCGAGGCTCCGGGCCGCCCCAGCTACGGCGGCGGCGCGGCCGGCGAGCCGCACCGCGCGGTGATCGCGGCCGTCCGCAAGAAGACGACGGGCTCTCCCTCCACCTACGAGGCCAAGGGCGTGGCGGTGGACGGCGGCCAGGTGTACATCGAGGTGCGCAGCAGCACCACGGGCTTCAGCACCCTGACCTCCGGCACCAGCGTGACCACCAACTGGGGCACGGGCGAGACCACCGTCTCCTTCAACGCCACCTCCGGGACCCGCTACATGGTCGTGGTCTACCCGATGAACGGCAGCCTGGTCGACAACATCCACGCCGTCTTCCTCGAGGCGGTGCCCTGAGGGATGGAGGCATGCAAGGCGGAAGGAGCCGGCGGGTCTTTCCGCCGGCTCCTTCTCGTTCCTGGCGGCCGCGCATGCTAGGATACCGCACATGGACCAGGCGAGCCCGGGCGAGGGGAACTACGCGCGCATCTACGCGGTCGTGCGGAAGGTGCCGCGCGGCCGCGTGGCCACGTACGGTCAGGTGGCGAAGCGGGCGGGGCTGCCCGGGCACGCGCGGCAGGTGGGGTACGCGCTGCACGCCCTCGCGGACGACCGCGTGCCGTGGCACCGCGTGGTCAACGCGCAGGGCGGCATCAGCGCGCGGAAGTTCGAGCCCGGCGGCAGCCTGCTGCAGCGCATCCGCCTGGAGCAGGAGGGTGTGGAGTTCGACGCCCGCGGGCGCGTCTCGCTGGAGACATACGGGTGGAAGCCGCGGTAGGGGCCCTCACCCTGCGTGGCACCGAGGCGCGCGACTGTCGTCGCGTCCTCGGTGCCACGCTGTCCCTCTCCCACAAACTGCGTGGGAGAGGGCGACGGCTTGCTCGCGATGCAATCTACCGTGGGCCGTCAGGCCCCGTAGAGACGCCCCGGCGGGGCGTCTC
>DASTLD010000153.1:0-3622 GCA_035715345.1 Longimicrobium sp. | reverse complement strand
GCATCCCGGGCTTCGGCAAGTTCACCAAGAAGACGCGCGCGGCGCGGCAGGGCCGCAACCCGCGCACGGGCGCCGCCATCAACATCCCCGAGCGTTCCACGGTCTCGTTCAGCGCGGGCAAGAACCTGCGCGAGGCCTCGGCCTCGCGGCGGCGGACGGCGGCGGCCGCGGCCGGCGCGGCGGTGGGCGCGGCGGCCGGCGCGGCGGCGGCCGGCAGCGGGCGCAAGAAGTCCAGCGGCGGGTCCACCTCCGGCAGCCGCAGCACCTCCGGCGGCGGCCGCGGCACCAGCAGCCGGTCCAGCAGCAGCGGCGGCGGCAAGTCCGGCGGGTCCAGCGCGCGCTCCGGCGGCGGGTCCAGCGGCGGCGGGCGCTCGTCCAGCACCGCGCGCTCCAGCAGCGGCGGCAGCTCGTCCGGCGGGCGTTCGGGCGGTTCGTCCGGCGGGGGCAAGTCCGGCGGGTCCAGCGCGCGCTCCGGCGGGTCGTCGGGCGGCTCCAGCAGCCGGTCCAGCAGCGGCGGCGGCAAGACGGGCGGCGGCAGCAGCGCCCGCTCGGGCGGCGGCTCCGGCGGCGGCGGCTCGCGCTCCACGTCCAGCGGCGGCGGCAAGTCCGGCGGGTCCAGCGCCCGCTCCGGCGGCGGCTCCAGCGGCGGCTCGCGCTCCTCGTCGGGCGGCGGCAAGTCCGGCGGCTCGTCCTCCGGCGGCAAGTCGGGCGGCGGCAAGTCCGGCGGCGGCAAGAAGGGCTGAGCGGCAGGATGACGCCGGCGCGGGGCCGCACCCACCTCGGGGTGCGGCCCCGTTTTCGCTGACGGTCCGAGCCCTCCATCTCCCCGGCCATGACACCCGTGCCTGTACCCGAGACCCCCGTCCGCCGCGTCGTCTGGCGATCCGCCGACGTCGCGCGGGTGTTCATGATGGCGGTGATCTTCCTGTTCCTGTGGACCTTCTTCTGGCGGGTCTACAGCGCGCTGTTCATCGCCCTGCTGGCGGTGCTCATCGCCATCGTGCTGCACGTGCCGGCCAAGTTCCTGTCCCGCTGGATCCCCTTCCGCGTGGCCTTCGCCCTGGTGGTGGTGACGTTCGTGGGCAGCATGGTGGGGCTGCTGGTGGCCATCATCCCGGAGCTGATGACGCAGGTGCGCCTGCTGGCGGAGTCGCTGCCGCGCACGGTGGAGCAGGCGCAGCAGTGGCTGCACCGCGAGACGGGGGCGGGGCCCAACTCGGAGATCACGCGCAACGTCGCGCGCCAGGCCACGGAGTTCATCGGGCGATTCCTGCCGGTGGCGTTCAACCTGATCAGCACGCTGCTGGGCTCCTTCGCCATCGTGGTGCTGGCCAGCTTCTTCGCGGCGCAGCCGGAGCTGTACCGCGAGCTGTTCCTGCGCGTGGTGCCGGAGGACGCGCGCGAGCGGTGGGCGCGCGTCTACGACGAGGCGGGGCGCAACCTGCGGCAGTGGGTGATCGGCAAGGCGCTGACGATGGTGTTCATCGGCGTGGTGACGTACGTGGGCCTCACGCTGTTCAAGATCCCCGGCGCACTGGCCCTGGCGGCGTTCGCGGCGCTGATGGAGTTCATCCCCAACTTCGGCCCCACCATCGCCGCCACGCCCGCGATGATCGCGGCGTTCGCCATCTCGCCGGCGACGGCGCTGTACGTGGGCGCGTTCTACTTCATGCTGCAGCAGGTGCAGAACGCCATCACGGTGCCGCTGGTGGAGCGGCGCGCGGTCAACATCCCCCCCGCCATGCTGCTGGTGTGGCAGCTGATGCTGGCGGTGGGGTTCGGCCTGCTGGCGCTTTTCGTGGCCACGCCGCTGCTGGCGGTGCTGGCCGTGGCCGTGCGGATCATGTACTTCGAGCCGATCGAGGAGCGCAAGCGGTGGGACCGGCGCGAGAACGACCCCGCGCTGCCGGCGCCCACCCCGCCCCCGCCGCCGCTGCCGGGGGGCGCGTAGGGTCTCTCGACGGTTTTCACGCAGAGGGCGCGGAGGTTCAAAAGAGAGGACGCAGAGGAAAAGATGGAGTTCCGCTGCGTCCTCACCGTTCTACCTCTGCGCCCTCTGCGTGAGATTGCAGTCTCACCCCGCGCGCTAGAGGCGTTCGCAGGCGATGGCGCGGACCACCATCTCGTCCTGGCGGAAGCGCTGCTCCAGGTTGCGGCGGTAGCGGGCCCACCAGCCGCGGTCCAGCGCGTCCACCATCACCTCGACGATGACCACGTCGTCGCGCTCCACGCTGCCCTCCTCGTCGGTCCAGGCGCCGGAGGCGGGTGCGCGCAGGTGCGCCGTGACACCGCCGAACTGCTCGGTCAGCTCCGCGCGCACGCGGTCCAGCTCGGCGCGCGCGAACGCCCGGCCCTGGTTGTCGCGCAGCGGCAGGAAGATCTCGACGAGGTGCATGGGACTGCAGGTTACAGGTTACAGGGGACAGGTTACAGCCGGCAAAAGCAAGCGGGGAGCCACCGTCGCCGGAGGCTCCCCGCAGGTGCAGGCTGTAACCTGTAACCTGTCCCCTGTAACCTGCAGTTATTCCCTGATCCGCACCGGCACCGGCTGCGACAGCCGCACGTCGCGGGTGCTGCGCACGCGGTTGATGACCTGCGTGAACCAGTTGGGACTGCGGCGCTCGCCGCCGTTCTCCATCACCAGGCGCGCCAGCTCGATGATCTCGCCGTTGCGCATGCGGATGCAGCCGTGGCTCTCCGCCTGGCCCAGCGAGTCTTCCTCGTGCGTGCCGTGGATGTAGTAGTCCGGCGCGCGGAAGAACATCTTTACCCGGCCCATGGGGTTGCGCGGGTCGCCGGGCTCGCGGGGGCGGCGGTTGCGCGCCCAGGCGGCGTCGGGCGGCACCCACCGCGGGTTCCAAATGATGCGGTTGATGCGGAACTGGCCGCGCGGCGTGGGATGCTCGTCCGTGCCGATGGCCACGCGGAACGACTTGACCACCTCCTCGCCCTCCAGCACGTGCAGCTCGCGGTCGGAGAGGTCCACCACCAGGGAGAAGGGGCCGGCCGGCGTGCGGCGCGCGGTGGTGTCGGCGCGGATGCTGTCCTGCTGCGCGACCGCCGCCCCGCCCCCGATCCCCGCCGCCACCGCCGCCGCCACCAGCGCCCGGCGCACTCGCATCGATCTCATCTGTCGTGTTCGCAAGGGTTTGCACTCCGCGATCGGCCTTGCGCAAGGCCAGTATCGTGCCAAACAGATGGATTCGGGGCCGATGTGGCGGGGCGGAGGTCTGCACCGAGCCCCCTCCCCGCTCGTTCCTCGCTTCCCCTCCCCCGCGGAGCGGGAGAGGGGATTTTCTTCGGTGTGCGTTGCGGCGTTCTACAGCGGGTGGCCTCACCCCCCGGCCCCCTCCCCCCGCGCCGCACATGCTCCTGCGCGCGAGGCAACCCATCGTGTGCGCGGCGCGTGGAGAGGGGGAGAACATCAGGGGCGCGGCCGGCATGCGTGCGCGGGATTCCGTGACTGCACCGGACCCGTCGGCGAAGGCCGACATCACGTTTTCGTAGCCGCGAATTCATTCGCCGGGCCGCGTAGGGCGCCACAACGCACGAGGATCACGGGAAATCGACGGAGCCGGATGGTCTCCTCTCAGGACGCGACCTTCTACAGCGGGTGCCCCAC
>DASTLD010000152.1:0-4130 GCA_035715345.1 Longimicrobium sp. | reverse complement strand
CGGTAGCCCGACGTCTCCGCCTGCGGCCCGAAGCGCTCGCGCAGCTCGCGGCGCACGGCGGCCACGAAGTACGGCGCCCGCCCGCGCGCCTCCGGCGGCGGCGCCAAGCCGAGGGGCTGCTCCTGGGCCCGCCCCGCGTCGGCCGGGTCGATGACGCCGGCGCCCGCCATCAGCCCCAGCACCAGGTTGCGCCGCTGCACCACGGCGGCCGGGTTGCGGCGGGGGTCGTAGTAGCCGGGGTTGCGGGGGATGGAGGCCAGCATGGCGGCTTCGGCGTTGGTCAGCCGCGCCGCGCTCTTGCCGAAGTAGCCCTGCGCCGCCGCCTCCACGCCGTACAGGCCGCCGCCCAGGTAGATCTGGTTGAGGTACATCTCGAGGATCTCGTCCTTGCTGAACGAGGCCTCGATCTTCCGCGCCAGCACCACCTCCCACAGCTTGCGCTTGAGCGTCTTGGTGCGGCTCAGGTGCTCGGGAAAGACGTTGCGGGCAAGCTGCATGGTGACCGTGCTGAAGCCCTGGCTCCAGGACAGCGTCTTGACGTCGCGGGCCAGCGCGCCGAAGAAGCGGCGGTAGTCCACGCCGCGGTGCCTGTAGAAGCGCTTGTCCTCCACGGCCAAAAAGGCGCCGGACACGTGGGCCGGCACGCGGTCCAGGTCCACCACGATACGCCGCTCGGGAGCCAGGTGGGCCACGACGCGGCCCTGGCCGTCGTACACGCGGCTGGCCTGCGGCGGGGTGTAGTCGCGCAGCGCGTTCACGGACGGGCAGGCGGCGCCCGAGCAGCGCGGCCACAGCCAGGCCAGCGCCAGGATGCCGGCCACCACGCCTGCCGCGGACGCGATCAGGCCCCAGCGCAGGATCCTGCGCGCCAGCGAGCGCTCGTTGCCGGACGTACGGCCGCGGGGCCGGGTGCGTCTGCGCGCCATCTCGTGTGGGGAGAAGGGTTTCCGGAACGGCGGACGGGATTTCCGAGAGACCCCTGATACGCGGAAGCCGCCACCCGGGTTCCGGATCAGGGGATTGCGTGGAGAACGGAGGAGGCGCCGGCGGGGTTTCGGCGCGGGCCCTCACCCTGCGCGGCACCGAGCCGGTCAGCCGTCGAGCCGGAGGCGCGCGCTCAGTATCCCCCGAACATCCAGGCTCCGTTGATCCGGAACGTCGTGTTGCCGGGGGCGGAGCCGGGGACCACGCGGAACTGGAGCTTGATCCGCTGCCCGCTGAAGTTGAACAGCGGGTAGGAGTACGAGTTGTAGGAGCTGATCGCGGACGGGGGCAGCATGGCCACGACCTGGAGCGGCCAGTTGGTCGAGGCGTCGCGGATCTCGATCCAGAGCTTCTCCGTTCCCGCGCCGCCGGGGTTGAGCACGTCCAGGTGCGCGTTGATCTCCATGCTCGCGAACGAATACGGCGTCACGTCGACCGTCTGGTAGAGCGTCGCGTTGCGGTTGCCCTGCAGGTCCCAGTACGCGCCCGTGCTGCTGGTGCTGCCGATGCTCGCGTAGCTGTTGCCCACCCAGCGCGGGCAGTACTCGTCGAAGGTGGTGTCGTAGAGCAGCTCCACGCACCCGCTGGGCGGGCCGACGTTGCACTGGTCCGTGTAGCAGGCGGCGGAGAGCGCCAGGCTGCCCGCGCACCCCTCTCCCGTTCCGGCGGTCGGGGCGGAGATCAGGCGTGACCCGGTGGAGGGGCCGGCCGGGTTGTCCGCGGAGCACGCCGCGAGCGCCAGCAGGGCGGTGGTCAGGACGAGATAGAGGATTCGCATCACGGCCTCCAGGCAAGGTTCCCGCGGGGACGGCCCCATGCGGCAGTCCCTATCGGACAACCTATGCAGGAAGTGTGAGACTCGGAAGGAACCCGGGACAGTACCGGGCACGACCTCAGCCGTTCAGCAGGCGGCCGCCGTCCACCACCAGCGTTTCGCCGGTGACGAAGTCCGCGTCCAGCAGGTAGAGCAGCGCGCGCACGACGTCGTCGGGGCTGCCGTTGCGCCGGAGGGGGCTGCGGGCGGCCAGGCGGGCGATCTCGTCCTCGCCCATCTCCTCGGGGGGCAGCACGGTGCCGGGGGCGATGCCGGCCACGCGCACCTCCGGCGCGAGCGCCCGCGCGGCCACGCGGGTGAGCTGCACTACGCCCGCCTTGGCGATGGAGTGCGCCGCGTACGCCGCCCACGCCTGGATGCCGGCCAGGTCCGCGATGTTCACCACCACGCCGCGGCGCTCGCGGAGCGTGGAGGCCAGGTGGCGGACCAGGAAGAAGGGCGCCTTGAGGTTCACGGCCAGCGTGTGGTCCCACAGCGCCTCGTCCGTCTCCTCCAGCCGCTCGGAGGGAAAGACGGAGGCGTTGTTGACCAGCACGTCGATGCCGCCGAACGCCGCGGACGCCTCGCGCGCCAGGCGCTCCACCTCCTCGCCGCGCGCCAGGTCCGCGCCGATGGCCACCGCGCGTCCGCCGCCCGCCTCGATCTCCGCGCACACCTCCTCCGCCGGCCCCGCGGACGAGTTGTAGTGCACCACGACGGCGTATCCCGCGCGCGCGAGCGCGAGGGAGATCGCGCGGCCCAGCCGGACCGCGCCGCCGGTCACCAGTGCGGCTCGCATCTCCCTACCTTATCCCCCGCTCCTCCGCTCTGCAACGACGCCGGCCGCCCCGATGCCTGGGACGGCCGTTTATCACCCTGCGCACGCTCGTTGTCATCCTGAGGAAGGCGCCGCGCGGTCCCGTCCCCCGCGATGCCCTCCGGCGCCGACCAAAGGATCTTTCCCGCGTGCGCACGGGCGCGCGTGACGCGCGGATGCAGGCGGGCCGCCGTCCGGGCCGTCAGGCCGTGCGCGTGGGCAGGCAAGATCCTTCGGTCGCGCCATAGACCGTTGTGACGCAACGCCTTGCGAGGCGCTCCCTCAGGATGACACCCGTTTGGCAGGCCGCTGCTCACGCACCACGCAAACGCCCGCAAACGCAGAACGCACCAACTAGGCACTAGGCACTAGGCACTAGGCACTTCAGTTACTTCGTACTCCGTACTTCCCTACTCGTCATCCTGCTTGAACACCTTGAGGTTCGTCGAGTGGCCGGGGTTGACGCGGGCCTTGGGGTTCAGGTGGTGCACGGCGTTGTTCACCGCGATGGCGGCCTCGCCGTAGCCCGTGGCGATCAGCTCCAGCTTGCCGGGATAGTGCACCACGTCGCCGGCCGCGTACACGCCGGGCAGGCTGGTCTCCATGAGCTGCGACACCTTGATGGTGTTGCGCTCCAGCTCCAGCCCCCACTGGCCGATGGGCCCCAGGTCCGGCTTGAACCCCAGCAGCGCGATCACGGACTCCACCGGGATGTCCTCGTCCTGGTCCGTGTCGTTGTTGAAGATGGTGGCCCGCGTCACGCACCCGCCGTCGCCGGCGATGGAGCGGATCTCGTACGGCGTGCGGATGTTCACCTCGCCGCGCTCCGCGGCGGCCCACATCTCCTGCACGCTGGCCTTGTGCGCGCGGAACTCCGGCCGGCGGTGGATGAGCGTGATCTCGCGCGCGATGCCGCGCAGCCCCAGCACCCAGTCCACCGCGCTGTCGCCGCCGCCCACGATCAGCACGCGCCTTCCGCGGAAGTCCTCCGGCTGGCGCACGTGCGTGTGCACCCCGCCCGCCTCCGTGCCGTACAGCTCCTCCCATCCCGGGCACTCCAGCACGCGCGGGTTGAGGGCCCCCTTGCCCGCGGTGATGCAGACGGTGCGGCTCAGGAACTCGCCGCGCGGCGTCACCAGCCGGTAGTGCCCGTCCTCGCGCACCAGCTGCTGCACCTCCGCCTCCAGCACCACCTCCGGCCCGAACTGGGTGCCCTGCTCGATCATGTTCTTCGCGAGGTCCTTGGCCAGGATGCGCGGCAGGCCGCCCACGTCGAAGATGTACTTCTCGGGATACAGGGCCATGAGCTGCCCGCCCAGCTGCGGCAGCGCGTCCACGATGCGGCACGAGATGCCGCGCAGCCCGGCGTAGAAGGCGGCAAAGAGCCCCGTGGGCCCGCCGCCGATGATGGTGATGTCCGTCACGCTGTCGCTCACGCGCCTGCTCCCGTCGGTTTCCTGGCTGATAAGGGTCTGGTGGCCGCGCCCGCGCGCGCGGGGCTTCATATACGCGCGG
>DASTLD010000151.1:0-6224 GCA_035715345.1 Longimicrobium sp. | reverse complement strand
CTCCAGCCGCGCGTAGCCGATGGGGATCAGGACGTGGTGGTCCTGCCGGTCGCCCAGGACGGCGTCGTCCACGTCCACGTCCAGGTAGCGCACCTTCATGGCGCCGGTGTCCACCAGCAGCTCGTCCACCTCGCCGATCTTGCGGCCGTCGCTGGCGCGCACCTCCCAGCCGCGCACGTCGGGGTCGCCCTCCGCCACCCGGAAGTCGTCGAGCTGTCCCAGGGGGACCACGCGGTCCATGTCCTCGTGCGGCATCGGAGTCTCCTTCGGCGAAGTTGCGGCAGGGCGTATCTCCCGGCGCGGCAATGACATCGGCGTACCGCCGCGGTGCACTGCGGCCGGCCCTGGCGCCGACGCAACACACGTTCCATCACCCGCCTCTCCGGAGCGGCAACATACATTTGACAAACGTTGTGCATGCGAATACCCTTGATGCGTTCGGCGCCGCTGCCCGGCCTGAATCTCATCTCCCACGATCAACCCCAGGAGCCTGATGCAGGACACCATGATTGGCGCCAGCGAGGTGCTGGAGCGCGCGGACGTGCTGACCGAGCGCGAGCTGGACAGCCTGCCGGTCGGCATGATCCAGCTCGGCCGCGACGGCACGGTGCTCAAGTTCAACCGCACGGAGTCGCACCTGGCGCGCGTGGACAAGGGCGACGCCCTGGGCAAGAACTTCTTCGACGACGTGGCGCCGTGCACCAAGGTGCAGGAGTTCCACGGCCAGTTCCTCGAGGGCGTGGAGAAGCGGCACCTGCACACCGTCTTTCCCTACCAGTTCCGCTTCCGCGACGGGCGCCAGAAGGACGTGGTGATCTCCATGTTCTACAGCGCCAGCACGGACACCGTCTGGGTGCTGGTGCAGCGCCCCTGAGGTGGGAACGGAGTGTGAAGGCAGCGGGCGCGGCGCCAGAGGGCGCCGCGCCTTTTCACGGACGGGAGCAGCGGATGGGCAAGCGGGAGTGGCCGCGGCGGCTGGGGTTCGCCGTCAAGGTGGTGGGGCGCGAGGGGCTCAAGAGCAACGACGCGCGGCGCTGGCGGAGCGGGCCGCACCTGCGCACCTCGATCGGGTACCTGCGCGCCATCCTGGACTACCTGGACCGGGTGGACATCCGCATGTACCGGCTGTCGTCGGACTTCGCGCCGTACTGCACGCACCCGGACCTGCCGCAGTTCCACGGGCAGATCGCCGAGTGCCAGGGCGAGTTGGCGGAGGCGGGCGCCGTCGCGCGGGGCCACGGCATCCGCCTGTCGCTGCACCCGTCGCAGTACGTCCTGCTGAGCGCGCTGGACCCCGCCATCAACGCCAGGGGCATCGCCGACGTGAACGCGCAGGCGGAGCTGCTGGACGCGCTGGAGCAGGGGCCGGAGGCGGTGGTGGTGCTGCACCTGGGCGGCGCCTACGGCGACAAGGAGGCGGCCATGCGGCGTTTCGCGGAGAACCATGCGCGCCTGTCCGAGCCCGGCCGCCGCCGCCTGGTCATCGAGAACGACGAGACGCTGTACACCGTGCAGGACTGCCTGCGGGTGCACGAGGCGGTGGGCGTTCCGGTGATCTTCGACCACCAGCACCACCTGCTCAACCCCGGCACCCTCGCCCTGGGCGATGCTGCCCGCGCCGCGCTGCGCACCTGGCCGGCGGGCGTGCAGCCCAAGGTGCACTTCTCCTCGCCCAGGCTGGACTCGCGGATGGTGATGCGGGGAAGGAAGGAGGTGCCCGCGCCGCCCCTGCTCTCGCAGCACGCGGACTACGTGCACCCCTGGGAGTTCGCCGCCTTCCTGCGCACCGTCGGCCCCGCCCCGTTCGACGTGATGCTCGAGGCCAAGATGAAGGACGCCGCGCTGCTCAAGCTGCGCGGCGACCTGGACCGGTACGGGCTGTGGTGACTTCGTGGCCCACTGCTCGGCGGGGGATGACCGTATTTAAGCCGCGGCGACCGCCAGCCGCGGTGTGAGCGCGTCGAGTGTGCGCGCGATCTCCTCCTCGATCTCGTGCGGCTCGACCGGCGCTTCGATGATGAGGGGAACGTCCTGGGGAATCCACTCGGCGAAGGACCGGCACGCCGCCACTCCCCCGGGGGAGAGACGAACATGGCGGCTATGCCCATCCAGCTCACTGATATGCACCTGGGCCACCTTCGTCGCGAACTCCTCCAGAATCCAGAATGCCTCCGTGAGAGACGTGTCGCACTGCCTCGCGTGTGCGAAATCGAAGCAAAGCGACGCATCCGGGAGCCGCTCGAAGATCCGCGACAGTTCCGCGGCCGTCCGCCCGATCGGCTTGCGGCGATCCATGTTTTCGATGCACAGCAGACTACCGAACGGCGCCCACACCGCGTGATCGTGCACGGTGTCGGGATGCAGCACGATGTTCCACTCCCGGTCTGCAGCCGCCTGCAGCAGCTCGACTACCTGCGGCTCTTCGGCCGCGGAGAAAGCGCCGGGGGCATGCACGGACACATACTTGTACTTTACGAGGTCAAGCGTAGGAATCGCTGCCATGAGCGCGGGTAGCTCCCCGAAACGCAAGGCAGAGAGCTCGATCGCTGTCGCCGCAGTGGTGCTCAGCAGGTCGATGGCGCGCTCGAAGTCCGCGAGAGCCACCGCTCCGGTCGAAAATCCGAAGCTCCTCATCAGAACACCCCGTACCTTCGAGTGAGCGCCTGGATCGGCGTATCAGAATCGAAAAAGATCGTCGTCAGTGCCTTCTGGAACTCGTCGCCGAGCTGATGAACGTGCGCATAAACAGCGCTGTGCTCGGAATCCTGGGGGCTGAGCTTCTCCAGCTCCTTGCGGTCGTCCTCGTCATCCAGGATCGCGAGGAACCCATCATATGCCCTGAATAGCCGTCTCGCAGGGTCGTCCAGGCTCGGCGAATATTGCAGGATCGTACCGGCGATGATCCCCAGGGGAGTCTCCCGGAAGCGGTCACGCAGATGTTTGATGACCCGGTATCCGCCGACATCGCGCCGTTGCTGTGAATCATCCGCGAAATCGGTTGCCACCGAGAAGGTGCTCAACAGGCCGGCCACGTACGTGAGCTTTCGCGACATCCGGAGCTTGGCCGTCCGGAGCGCCCACCCTTGCGCGGCACGCAGGCGGCGCTTGTAAGCGAAGTCCACGGCGACGGTACGCCAGTACCGCGCGATGTCGTTCTGCAGGAAGCGAGGGACCTTGTATGGGGTATCGCCCGCACCCGCCGCAACGTCCTCGTAGACGTAGCGGGTGACGACGTTGTTGATCACGCTCTGGTATGCGACCGCATCGCCGATGCAGGCCGATTCGAGGAGCAGCAGGATCCGCTGCGTCAGGTTGCGGTTGGTGTCATCGCCACCCCCGATCTTGTGGATGATGTCGTGGCTCACCGCCAAGCCGCCAAACGTCCCTTCGCGCCCGGGCTCCTTCCGCCCCATCTCCTCCAGGCGCCGCTCTATCTGAAGCGCGACATCCAGGTGCTGGGGATCGGCGGGCCCATCCAGAAGCAGGGTCCAGTCGACGTCGCTTCCCTGCGTGACCTCGTTCCGGCCGAGTGAGCCGAAGACGACGAGGCTCGTGTTCGTCGGTACCAGCCCTGCCAGCCTACCCCGCAGCAAGGCAAGATCCTCCTCGGTTCGCTTGCGGGCAGCGTTGATCGACGGCCACTCATCGCCGAGGTGTTCCTGCAGGCGGACGACGGCATCGGGGCCGGCCACGGGAAGGTAGATCTGACCTGCCACTTACCTCATCTCCGAGTATCTCACGGTGCGTGCTCTCGGTCCGAGAGGGACGATCAGCCTGAACTTACCGGGAGCAGGGTAACGCGGACAGGTGGTATTCAGGCGAACATGTGCCGCTACCGCAGCCGCAGATGCAGGGAGCGGAAGTCGAGGGTCAGGGATTCGAACTGGCCGAAGACGTCCTGGCCCAGGTTGCCGAACAGCTGCTCGCTCGCGGCGGAGGTGCGCTCCACGTAGACGCGCACCCGCGGCAGCCGCACGTCGCGGCCCGCCACGCGCAGGTCGAAGTCCCGCAGCGTGTACGCCGGCGCCCTGCGCATGCCCCCGGCCCCGCCGAACTGCACGGTGTCCGGCGCACCGCCCGCCTCCAGCTCCGCCCGGTGCGCCTGGAAATACGACACGAACAGGTCCGTGTTCTGCGCGCCGGTATCCATCCCCACGTGCAGCCGCTGCCCGCCCACCTCGACGGCGATGATGGGCGTCAGGCCGTTCAGGCACAGGTTGGACGGGCCCTCCTCGCGCGCGACCGTGTCGCCGAGCACGATGGCGCCGTCGCGGGTCAGGCTGGTGGCGCCGAACGCCTCGATGGCCGGAAAGCCGATGATGCCGCGGATCTGGTAGCCGATCTGCGGGAACGCCAGCGCGCTGTCGGGGAAGACGAGGAACGCCGCGTTGCGCACCGTGGCGCCGCCCAGCCGCAGCTCCGGCGCGATGGCCACGCGCGCCCTCACCCGGCCGCCGGTGATGGCGGCCACCATCACCGTCGCGTCCAGCATGCGCATCCCCATCTCGCGCGCGGTCGTCTCGATGGTCGTGGACAGGCCGGCGCCGGTGTCGTAGACGAAGGGGATGCGCTGCCCGTTGGCCTCCACCTCCACGTTCACCAGGTTCGCCCGGTCCCGGGCGGTGGCCAGGCGCACCGGGCCGGCGGCCTCGACCGTCTGCGCCGGCGCGCCGCGCAGCGCCTCCCACAGCCCCAGCACGTTGGCCGCGTCCGCGCGCCCGGCGGAGTCCGCCCCCATGCCGGCCAGGGTGCGGTAGCTGTCCGCCGCCTCGCCGTAGCGGTAGGTCCGCACGTACGCATCCGCCAGCAGGGTGTAGGCGCGGGCGCGCATCTCCGCGTCGCCGCCGCCCGCGTCGATGAAGCGGCGCAGCTCGGGGACGGCCTGCTCCGGGCGGTTGAACGCCACGTCCACCGCCGCGCGGTAGAAGTCCAGCGCCGGCGGCCCGCCGCGCGGCGCACCCGCCAGCAGGTCGCGCATCGCGAAGCAGTCGCGGCTCTCGTACAGCTCCGCCAGCCGCGCCGGCGAAACGTCCGCCGCCGGGCGCGCCGGGGGCGCGGACGGCGTGCAGGCGGCCAGCGCGGCGGCCAGGACCAGCGCACCGATCGCGAGCGGGCGCATCGTCATCCTCCTCGAGTGAGCCTGCGGCAGACGGCGTCTCCCGCGGCGGCGGTGCCCAGGGTGCCGCCCAGGTCCGCCGTGGTCTCGCCCGCGACGATGCAGGCGCGCACGGCGTCTTCCAGGCGCCTGGCCTCCGCGGGGCGGCCCAGGTGCTCCAGCATCAGCCCCGCGGTCAGGATGGCGGCGAACGGGTTGGCCAGGTCCCTCCCCGCCAGGTCCGGCGCGGAGCCGTGCACCGGCTCGAACAGGCCGATGCGCCCGGGGTGTAGGTTGCCCGACGGCGACAGCCCCAGCCCGCCCGCGAGCTGCGCCCCCAGGTCGGAGAGGATGTCGCCGAACAGGTTGCCGGTCACGATCACCTGGTAGCGCTCGGGGCGGCGCACCAGGTCCATCGCCAGCATGTCCACGTACAGGGCCTCGCTCTCGATCTCCCGGTACTCCGCGGCCACCAGCTTGAACACGCGCCGCCAGAGCCCGCCCGCGAACTCCATCGCGTTCGCCTTGTCGCTCATGGTCACGCGCGTCCTGCCGTGGGCGCGCGCGTGCTCGAACGCCGCGCGGACGATGCGCTCCACGCCCTTGCGCGTGTTCACGTCCTCCTGCACCGCCACCTCGTCGGGCGTGCCCTGCTTGAAGGTGCCGCCCATCCCCACGTACACGCCCTCGGTGTTCTCGCGGAAGATGACGAAGTCCACGTCGTCCACGCCCTTGCCGCGCAGGGGCGTGAGCCGCTCGTGGAACAGCCGCACCGGGCGATAGTTGACGTACAGGTCCAGGCGAAAGCGCATGCCCAGCAGGATCTGCCGCGCGTGCTCGTTGCCGGGCACGCGCGAGTCGCCCAGCGCGCCGAGCAGGATGGCCTGGTAGTTGGCGCTCAGGTCGGCGAACTCGTCGTCGGTGATGGCCTGCCCCGTCTCCAGGTAGCGGTCGGCGCCGTGCGGCCACTCCACCAGCTCCAGCGCCAGGTCCGGCCCGGCCACCGCGCGCAGGGCCCTGACCGCCTCGCGCGTCACTTCCCTGCCCACGCCGTCGCCGGGGATCACCGCGATCTTCGCCATCTGCCGTCCGATCTTGATTGCTGAGGGGGAGGGGCCGGGAAAGGGGC